>JAZBOD010000210.1:0-7737 GCA_036350955.1 Desulforhopalus sp.
TAAGAAGGGGGCGGAAGATGGATGAAGAGCTGCGTGCCAGTGTTTTGCTGGTGGACGATGAGCAGGATTTTCTTCAGGTGCTGAAAAGCAGGTTGCAGGCCAGGGGGCTGGAGGTGACCATCGCCAGCAGTGGCGAGCAAGGGGTTAAGGAGGTGGAGGTCGGCCATCAGTTTGACCTGATCATTTTAGACCTGGCCATGCCGGGTATGGATGGCCTGGAGACCCTGCGGCAGATCAAGAGCAGGCAGCCGGAGGCAGAGATCATGATGCTCAGCGGCCGCGGGACCATCCGCAACAGCATTGAGGCGATGAAACTGGGGGCGGTCGATTTTCTGGAAAAGCCCCTGGAGCTCAACAAGCTGCTGAGCAAGATTGGCCAGGCCAAGAAAAACCGGATGCTGATGATCGAATCAAAGAGCATCGCCGAGGTTGAGAAAATTATTCAGAGCAAAGGCTGGTAACGGCGGTGAACTGCCGTACCGAAAGGAGATAGACGATGACCCAGATGACAGTGCAGACGATCATGCTCCCGGTAACGGAGTTCCCGACACTTTTTCAGACCAGCAGTGTGCGAACGGCAATAGAGCGACTTCGCAGCTTCTGCCCTCTTGGGGCCTCGGCCCCGTGTGGTTTTACTGAACTGATGGTGATAGACGAGCAAGGCCGTTTTCTTGGTCGGGTAACCCAGCAGAGTATACTCAAGGTTTTGTTTTCTTCGCTGCTGCGAGCCGCAGATAGGACGCCATTTGCCGGCAGGCTGCCGGAACACAGTGATCTGGCAACCCTGCTTAACGGGGTTCTCCTGCAGGAGGGAATGTACCACCTTGATTCGCCCTTGACCGCCGTCATTGAACGAGAGGTCAGACAGCTCTCCATCACCACTGATCTCCTGCAGGCCATGGCAGTGATGGTCCTCGGACAGGAGACGGTCTTGCCGGTTGAAGATGACGGAAAACTGGTGGGTATCGTCAAGCTTGCTGAAATCTTCGGGGCTATCGGCGACCAGCTGACCTCCGGCAAATAATTTACCACCTCTACAAGGAAACCAACACCATGTCAGAAACCTATGTGGAATCGGCGACCACCGCAACGCCGATCAACTGGAAACGAACCTTCTTCCTGCTTTTGGGGATAGGGCTGTTCTTTGGCATCTACTATGCCCCAGCCTGGCCTGATGCCGTGGACCCGCAGGGAAATCACTTTATCCTCACCAAGGAGGGCAAGGGGGCTCTGGCGGTCTTTGCCCTGGCCGCCACCTGGTGGATTTTTGAAGTGCTGCCCATCGGGGTGACCAGTATCGCCATTGGCATCACCCAGGCCATGTTCCTCATCCGCAAGCCAGAGGTGGCCTTCAAGGATTTCATGGATCCGTCGGTGCTCTTTATTTTTGGTTCCATCGTCATCGGCATGACCTTTACCAAAAGCGGCCTGACCAAGAGAATGGCCTACAAGATGCTGGCAGTGGTGGGGGAGCGCACCAGCATGATCTATCTCGGCTGTTTCGTGATGACGGCGACCCTCACCCACCTGATGGCCCATACGGCAGTGGCGGCGACCATGTTCCCTCTACTGATGGCCATCAACTCCCTCTACGGTGAGGAGAACCGGCCAACCAGGTTCGGTAAAGGCCTGTTCATCGGTATGGCCTATGTCGCCGGGGCTGCAAGCATTATCTCGCTGCTGGGCGCCGCCCGTGGTGCCGTAGCCCTGAGCTTCTACAAGGAGATGACCGGCAAGGAAATCAGTTTTTTTGAACTCTCCTATTACATGGCCCCGGTGGGCTGGCTGATGGTCTTCATCCTCTGGGGTTTCATGCTGGTGATCTGTAAACCGGAGAAAGCTGTGATCCCCGGTCTCAAGGAGCGGGCAAAAAGGATGTACAAGGAACTTGGCGGCTGGCGCAGGGCAGAAATCCTCACTCTGGTCATCACCCTGGCGGTGATCCTGGTCATCGCTCTGAAAAACTGGGTGCCGGCCCTGAAAAATGTCGACAAAACCGCCATCCTGCTCACCTCGACCCTGCTCTTTTTCGTCCTCAATATCCTCACTCTGGAAGACTTGGAAGATATTCCCTGGAACATCATCCTCCTGTTCGGCGGGGCAATGTCCATCGGTTTCTGCCTCTGGCAGACCAAAGCGGCAGAGTGGCTCGCGGTCAATTGGCTGCAGCTGTTTACCAATGCCCCGGCGGTGGTCTTCATCCTCGGTATGGCCTTTTTCGTCATGGTCATGACCAACTTCATCATGAACGTGGCCGCCATCGCTATCTCCCTGCCGGTGGCCCTGGTCATCGCCCCCTATCTTGGGGTGGCCGGCGAGGTGATCCTGTTCTCCGCTCTGGTCACTGCCGGGATGCCGTTTCTCTTGCTGATCGGTGCGGCGCCCAATGCCATTGCCTACAACTCAAAGCAGTTCAGTGCCGGAGAGTTTTTCAAGTATGGCTGTATTGCCAGCGTCATCCTGATGGCCATGGTCTGGCTGGCGGTGGTGGTTATCTGGCCGCTCATGGGGATGCCGATCTTTTTGAAATAACCATTCCGGCAACCTGCCTCCGACCCGTTTCGGGGGCAGGTTGCCCCACTTGCAGCTTTTCCCCTCTGCTTGCATCCCCTGTTGTAAATTTGCTTACTCCGCGCTATATTAGACGGCGGTAAGTTCGTTCTTTTACCGCTGTGACAACCCGGCTTCGGCAAGGATGAACAGCGCCCCGGCCTCACTTTTTCCCCTGGTGCCTGACGGCACTCCGATGCAAGGCAGCCAAGTGTCCTGCGGCAATCAGTTGTCCCTATGATGACCAAAGTCTTTACGGTTCCTGAGGGAGTTGTCCTGGAGGATCTGCTCTCTGGTTTCCCCCATGCCTGTGCGGTACTCGACGAGCGCTGCAAACTGGTCAGTATGAATGGCGAATTCGAACGGTTGACCGGATTTACCAAAGACCTGGCTGAAGGAATTTTTGCCGAGTTCATCATTCGCAGCAATATCAACAACCTTATGGGGCAGGTCTATCAGCGGGTGATGAATACCGGCGAGGCGGTCCTGGTGGATGGCGATATCCTCAACCGCTATCGCCAGAAGAAACCGACCCGTTTTTCGATCTCGCTTATTCACACCAGCAGGAAGCACAAGACCAAAGGCCTGTTGGTGGTCATGCAGGATATTTCTGCCCTGGAATCGGCCAGCAAAAGCCGGATGCTCAAGTCCTGGACGGCAGATATCATCGGCCACAGCGCAAAGATGCAGGAAGTCTTCGAGATCATGCCGCTGATCGCCCATACCGACGCCTCGGTGTTGATCACCGGTGAGACCGGGACCGGCAAAGACCGGTTTGCCGAGGCCATTCACTGCAACTCAGGGCGATCCCAGCATCCTTTTATCAAGCTCAATTGCGGCACTCTGCCTCCAAACCTGCTGGAGTCAGAGCTCTTTGGCCATGTCAAAGGCGCATTTACCGGGGCAGTGCGGGATAAGCAGGGGATGTTCAAGCTTGCCCACCAGGGGACGCTTTTTTTGACAGAGATTGGAGACATGCCTCTGCCGCTGCAGGTGAAACTGCTGTCGGTACTGGACGACAGCTCGTTTTATCCTGTAGGCGGGGAGCAGAAGGTGAAGGTGGATGTCAGGATCATTGCCGCCACCCATCGCTCTTTGCGGGATCAGGTGCGCCGGGGAAAATTTCGCGAAGACCTCTATTATCGGCTCAATGTCCTGCATATCCACCTTCCCCCTTTGCGGGAAAGGGAAGGGGACATCCGCTTTCTGCTGGATCACTATATGGTGCAATGCTGTCGGAAACTGGGCAAGGAGACCAAGGTATTCAGTGATGTGGCCCTGGGGGAACTGCAGCTCTACAGCTATCCGGGAAACATCCGTGAGCTGCGAAATATCGTCGAATACTGCGCCAATATCTGCCGTGAGCAGAACATCACCCCGGAGAGTCTGCCGCCCTACCTGCTGAACATGCCAGAGGGACCAGCGTTGCACACTGAAAGTCGACTCTCTACGGCGCCACTTTCAGGCGTCAACCAGCACAACCCGGAGTGCGGGACTGAGGAGGACAGAAGTAAGGAGAGATGGCCGGAGCTTGAGCGACAAATGATCCTTGATGCGCTTAAAGCGTGTCGGGGTAGCCGGACCAAGGCGGCAGCCATGCTGGGCTGGGGGCGGAGCACCCTTTGGCGGAAGATTATTCAGCACGATCTGGGGTGAAGGCAGCCTGATGTCTCAGAATCCTTGTAAAGTGCTGCTGGTGGTTATCGGTGATTTTATGGCACAGCGCTTTGATCTGGCGACTGAACTGCTGGTTATCGAGATCCAGGGCGGCAGACTGCTTGCACCCCCCAGAGAGATTATCCTCGATAGCGCATCGCCTGAAGAACTCTGCAAGATTATCTTCGATAACAATATTCAGGTGGTAGTGTGCGGGGGTATCGAGGAGCGCCACCACCAGTTTCTCAGCTGGAAAAAAATCCAGGTTTTTGACAATGTCATCGGCAGCAGTCAGCTGGCCATAGACAGGCTTTGCCGGGGACAGCTCAAAGCTGGCGATATTCTCCTCTATTCACAGGCGGGGTGAGCTCGTGTATCACGCCCTCCAACTGGCTTTTCCGCCACGCCTCAACACCGGATATTTCCACCGGACCATTCGTTTCAAACGAAAAAAGTCATGGCGCTCATGGCAAGTTTTGCGGTACTGCATGAGACCATCTACGGATGCCAGGCCATATTTTTTCTCGATTGCTGTCGGTTCATCAAGCTGAACCATCAGGAGCGGGCAGCAGGCATCCGGGGCAGGGCGCGCGCTGGCCGTATTGAGCCGGAGCGGGATACAGGTAACCCTCTTCCACCACAACATACTGTTATCCCTTGTCCGTATCAGTCAGCTGGCCGACCGGTATGTCAAGGATCCGGAGGAAGTGGTCAAGGTCCGGCAACAGCAGGGGAGGACGATCGTCCTCGATAATCATTCCGCTGATATGTCAAAAAAAACTCACCGCTATCGTAAATCATGACCATAACGATGCCATTATGTGTTTACCCCCGAAGCATGGTTCCTGGCTCAACCTTAGCGAATCGTTTTTCAGCAAGATTACCAGAACCTTTCTTCGCCATTTTCGGGTTGATGCAAGAAATCGTCATCGCGTCAATGAAATGCTCTTTGCCATATACTCTATTATTGGGCTTTGGGTCCTTGATATAATGGGCATATCCCTTACCATACTAGCACTATTCGCATGAATTTTGCCATGTCCAACTGGCGGTAGCGTCCGCCTTAAAAATGAAGGAGAAGCTATTATGAAGATTGCCGTTCCAACAGTTCAAGATCAGGTAGATCAGCATTTTGGCCATTGTGAAAAGTATTCAATCTTTACCATCGAAGATAACGCCATAACAACTCTGGAATATATGGAATCTCCATCTGGATGCGGTTGTAAATCTAATATGGCTGATGAGCTTGCCAAGAGTGGGGTGAAAATCTTAATCGCTGGTGGCATAGGTAAAGGGGCCGTCAATGTATTGATCAGCAAGGGTATAAAAACAATTAAAGGCGCATCTGGAAATGTCAGGAGTGCGGTGGAGGCATATTTGCAAGGTAAACTTGTAGATAGTGGCGATGTATGTCAGTCTCACTCTCATGATCCCAACCATGTCTGTCAGCACTGAGAATTTTGATGGGTTTGGTTTCGATTCTCGTTATGGACTCGAATTGATCCTGCGAAAACCATCTCCTTTTAGACCCAATAGTCCGGTGCAAGGGCTGGGGCCAGGCTGCTCCGGGGTGGGGCCACCGGTAATCCTGGTCAAGAATTTTTGCGGACCTTGGCGGCCAACTCCTCCGGCGAAAAAGGTTTCTGGATAAAATCCGGAGCCTCCTCGAGAACCCCGTGGCAGGCCGACTACGTCGGCGGTATAGCCAGACATGTAGATCCTGAGCTACAGTCAAATCTCGTGCAGCTGCACCGCCAGATCCCGTCCGTTGATCTCCGGCATGATTGCATCGGTCAATAGCAGGTCAACCTGGCTGGCTACTCTCTGGCAAGGGCGATTGGCCGAGTTGGGCTCTTCCCGCTCATCAGCCGGGCGATATCCTAGACTATGCCAATCCTGTTGTTGAGCTCAGACGGCCTGGCACCTCGCCTGCCTGGAGATTCGAGGGAAACAGTGGCCGAGCTCTGGAGATTGCCGTCAGACAATAAGCTCCTCAAGCTTGGTTTTTGGAATGATTCATGCATTGATTAATAGTGACCCCTCCGGAATACACATAACAAGGTGTAGCTGCAACCATAGCCATGCTTGAACAGGATAAGCTCAGACAGTGTTTGTATAATTCGGAACTTTTTAAAGGCCTTGATGCCGTCGTGGTGGAACAGGCCGTTGATGCCGCCCAATGGCAAATCGTTGAACAGGGCCACTATATCTACCGGCAGGGCGAGAATAACCGCCGGTTTTTTATCGTTGCCGGGGGTGAAGTGGAACTGACCATGAATGTAGCTGATGACGGCCAGCTGATCGTCAGCCATATTGGGCCGGGAGGCCACTTTGGTGAAACATCACTGCTGACCAACCGCCCGAACTGCATCAACGCCCGAGCCCTCAGCCGCCTTGCGCTGGTATATTTTGACGCCGACACTTTCCACACCCTGTTGCAAAACAACCATGCCATAGAGCATCAGCTCACTCTTGCCCTGGCCAATCGCCTGCGGGTTTCCTTTCATGATCATGCCGACTCCCTGAAAAAAATCCAGCTGAGCCCCAAGGGGGCCGAACATAATCTCGATGCGACATTTTTTGCCGATTTGCGGTCATCAACTTTACCGGAAAAAGTCCCCCTGAACAAAGACGGCAAGATTCGCCTGCCCGAGTCGACCATTTTGCGCCAGATCATGAAGGCTGTCAGCCAATTCGCCGGCAATCTGGAACCGATCCTGATCACTGGGGAAGCCGGGACCGGGCGGCGAATGGTTGCCCAGGAAATTCACCGTGCCTCTGCGTGCAGAGATGGTCCCTACAGCGAAATTGATATCCGCAGTATAGATCCGGTGCAGTTGGAAGAAGAGCTTTTTGGCTGTAAACGGGATGCATTCGCCTTTTCGCAAATCGAACAACTCGGGGTTTTCGAGCGGTTGCATGGGGGGACGGTGGTTTTGTATAATGCGCAGCATTTGGAACCGGACGTCCAGCGGCAGCTTGTCGCACTTATAAGAAAACTGTCCCTTGCCAGGACCGACAACGACAGCGACCTCGTACTGCATTCCCGGATTATTTTCATCTGTACCGACACCCTGCACCGGCAGGACGGGCATAACCGTCTGCTGCCCACACTCTATGCCCTGGTGGCCAAACAACATTTTCAGGCGGCCCCGCTGCGGATGCATCGCCGGGATATCCCCCGGCTGGTGGAGTATTATCTCAAGCGTTACAGCCGGCAGTATGGCAAGCATATCAGCCAGGTGGATGAGCTGACCCTGGGCATGTTCATGAACTACGACTGGCCGGGTAATCTGACCGAAATGACCAGTGTTATCCAGCGCGCGGTTATTCTCGGCAAAAACCACGAGCCTCTCAATGATCAGGTACTGCTGGGCATACCGAAGTCTGAAGGCAAGTGGGAATTCAACCTGCTGCGTCTGCCGGCCATCCGGGCATTGCTCACCAGCCGATTCTTTCCGGTGCTGCCGCGGGTGATAGTCGGCGTTTTTCTCGCCTTTCTTCTCGTCGTGCTGTTCTTTGGTCCGGTCA
>JAZBOD010000211.1:0-4435 GCA_036350955.1 Desulforhopalus sp.
CGGCAGCAGCCTGGCAACGGTGGCGTGACCCGCCTCATGGTAGGCAATGATTCGCCGCTCCTGCTCGTTGATCGCGGCATTTTTTCGTTCCAGGCCCATGACGATCTTATCCTTGGCCTCTTCAAAATCACTCATTTCCACTGACTTTTTCTTTTTCCTTGCGGCGATCAGCGCCGCCTCGTTGACCAGATTGGCGATATCCGCGCCGCTGAACCCGGGAATACCCTGGGCAATCACCGTCAGATTGAGGCCTGGGGCCACCGTCACCTGCCGGGTGTGGACCTGCAGAACATGCACCCGACCGTGCAAGTTCGGCAGAGAGACGGTCAGTTGACGATCAAATCTTCCCGGCCGGAGCAGGGCCGGATCGAGGATGTCGGGACGGTTGGTGGCACCGATAACGATCACCGTTTCACTGGAGCTGAACCCATCCATCTCCACCAGCAGGGCATTGAGGGTTTGTTCCCGCTCTTCGTGTGAACCGTGGGCCCCACCCCCTCTTTTGCTGCCGATGGCATCGATTTCATCGATGAACACGATGCTTGGGGCGTTCTTTTTTGCCTGACCAAAGAGTTCTCTGACCCGTGACGCCCCTACGCCGGCAAACATCTCGACGAAATCTGAACCACCCATCAGGTAAAAGGGTACCGAGGCCTCGCCGGCAATGGCCCGGGCGAGCAGGGTTTTTCCCGTTCCTGGCGGCCCCTGGAGCAACACCCCTTTGGGGACTCGACCGCCGAGGAGATTATATTTCTCGTGGTTCTTCAAAAAATCGACAATCTCTTTCAGCTCCTCACGGACTTCGTCGATACCGGCAACATCGGCAAAGGTTTTGATGTCGGCCGGTCCGGTCCGCACCTGAAACCCCTTTTTCTGCCAGGAGGAGTCTTTCCCCCGGCGACGCTGGCCGACGACCAACCAGACCAAGGAGAGCGCCATAAGAAAGAAAAGCAGCCGGAGCAGCCGGTCAAAGCTGCTCGGCGGCTGTTCGGCACTGATGGTTATGCCCTGTTCGACCAGGAGAGGCAGCAGGCCCGGAATATCCGGGGCGATAGTCCGAAACGGTCTGTCGAGGCGGTCTTTGCTGCGGATTTCCTCACCACGGAGATGGACCGAAACCAGCTGGCCGTCGTGCAGATCGTCCAGAAAATCGCTGTAGTTCCTCTCCGGAGGGGTGGTTTCCCACAGCCAGATATTGTAGCCGAGGACGGCGAGGACGGTGAGCAGGAGTATGAGCAGGCCAGCCTGAATCCGACTGTTCATCGTCTTGCCTCCTCAAAAGAGAAGTTTTGCGGCGTAGGTTGACCAACAATCGCCAGCGGGGTGATCAGGCCACAGAGCAGGTGGTCGAGAACTGCCCGGCGGTTTGGCCAGGCGGCGGTGTTGTGGCGAAAGGTGAACTCATCGAGATAGTTCTGCAGGTATTCGGCATTGATCCCGCCCCGGTAGAGATCCTCCAGCCATGCAGTAAGTTCTTTGACGACGCTTTTGGCCATTGCTGACTGCTGCCGGTCCGGTGAGGCCAGCCAGTAACGCTCGGTTACTGCCGCCGGTAGAGGCAGACTATCCACGACCTTGAGCCGGGTTGCCTGCCGAGTCACCAGCTGATCCAGTGCGGTGCCAATTGTCTGTGGATGGTCATCGGCCAGTACTATCAGGCGGACCCGGTTACCCTCCATCTTTGACCTTTCCAGGTTGAGGGCGACGGCAATGGTCGGTGGAGATGCTGTCGTAAGGCCCGCTACGGTCAGTTCGGCGGTGGTAAAGAGCACTTCGTTGCTGCAGGGCGCCGCTTCCGCCAGAGCAGCGGCCTGGCGGATTTTCTGCAACCAGTTCCACGCCGTCTGATAACAGGAGAGTTCAAGCAGATGCTGGAGACGGCGGGCACTGATCCCCTCGGTTTCGCTGCAGAAACACTGGGCCACCCGTATCCAGGAAACCAGTCCCTTTTTGCTGCCGTGCATCACGGTATGGGCGGTAATCGAGGTTTGCCGGCGACAAAGGCGGCAGACCACGATCAACGCCGGAGGTTGTTGCGGTTGGGCTGAGCCGCAGAAGGGGCAATGAAAGCCTCCAGGCCAGCGTTTGCTAAAAAAATAGGAGATACAGCTTTGTTCACTGTCGCAGGGGGCGATGAGCGGCGATTCCTTTGGCTGGAACATCTCCTCTCTCCTTCCTTGGCGGACTCAGCCCGCTTAAGGGATTGGCTATTCGGTTCCCTATCCTGTTGGATATTCTCATAGCATAGGCAGTGCCAAAGAAGAGAGGATTTTTCAGACGACGAAAATTACTAAATTTTTATTGTGATGAGAGTATGTTAATTTTTTTTCAGGAGGAAAGTGATTAAGCAGCGGCGGGGGGTTGCTGGGGCAGGGAACTCCTCTTTGCCACAGAACCATCGCTTCTGCGACACAACTGTGGCAACAGAACTGTGGTATCGATGATCGAGATCGGGATCAGAGGGAGAGGGTATCGATATCGATACCGAATTCGCGAATTTTCCGGTAGAGGGTGGAACGATCTACCCCTAGCAGGCGTGCGGCCTTGGCCTTGTTGCCCCCGGCTCGTTTCAGGGCGTTGATGATGCCCTGTGCTGCCGTAGCCGTGTCTGCCATATGGCTGGTTTCGTGGGTCGGAGGGTTTTCGTGCACCCTCTTCTCTGGCATTTCCAGAAAAGCTGGCAGCTCGTCCTGCTCAGGTGGTTGCTGAAGAATTTCCTCGGGAAGATCACCGGTGGCGATGGTTGTCCCAGTACAGAGTACACAGGCCCGCTCTATGGCGTGTTCCAGTTGGCGGACGTTGCCTGGCCAGTGGTAGCGGCAGAGCAGGGCCTGGGCCTGTTCGGAGATTCCGGTGATGCTTCTCCCCAGATTTTTGGCAAAGCGCTGACGGAAATGGTCGCTGAGCAGAGCAATGTCACCTTTGCGCTGCCGCAGAGGGGGGAGGTGGATGTCGATGATCAGCAGGCGAAAGTAGAGATCTTCGCGAAAGTCGCCTTTTTTTACCTTTTCCTTAAGATCAATATTAGTAGCGGCGATGACCCGCACATCAACCCGGACTTCCCGGTCACGGCCTACCGGGTAAAAACTTTTTTCCTGAAGAAACCGGAGCAGACGAAGCTGGGTGGCCATGGAAATATTGCCGATTTCGTCGAGGAAAAGCGTACCGCCATCGGCCTGGAGGATCCGGCCCATCCGGTTCTCCTGGGCTCCGGTGAAGGCCCCCCGTTTGTGGCCGAACAGTTCGCTTTCAAGAAGATTTTCGGGGATTGCCGTGCAGTCAACCATTATCAGCGGCCGGTGCCGCCGCGGGCTCTCCTGATGCAGGGCATGAACCACCAGTTCTTTGCCGGTGCCGCTTTCTCCGGTAATGAGGACGGAACTCTCCACTCTGCCAATATTTTCAATCATCCGGTAGAGGTTCTGCATGACCACACTGGCACCGATCAGTTTGTGAAAATGGCTGCGGTGGTCATAATCGATCTGTTCGTGCTGGGTGATGTCGCGGATGACCAGCACTGCTCCGGCCGGGGATCCACTGCCGTCCTGCAGCGGGGAAATGCAGCAGCTGAGAACCTTACAGTTGCCGTCGAGAAAACACTCAAAACGGAGGTCGCTTCGCTCGTTGCCGCTGCGAATGACCTCCCGGACTTCCCCGGGCAACCCGGTGAGATCAGGGTTCTGAGTCAAGCAGGTCAGATTGCCGCCCTCCCGCAGGTCGGCTTGAGCCGGCTGGAGCAGAGTCATTGCCGCCTCGTTGATCTTTTCGATGCGCAGAGCGCGGTCCACAGAGATAATTGCATCGGAGACGCTTTTAAAGATGGTCTCGAGAAAGTGGCGATAGTGTTCCCGGGTCACCTCGAGACGGGTTTTCTCCTTTTCCAGCTGATAGTGCTGTAGGGCGAGGCGGGCAGTTTTCAGCAGTGCCTCCTTGTCCACCGGCTTGGCCAGGTAATCGAAGGCGCCGAGACGGACCGCTTCGGCGGCCGTTTCCACCTGGGGATAACCGGTGACCATAACCACCGGGCAGGTGACCCCGAGTTGGCGGAATCTTTTGAGCAGTTCGATCCCGGAATGGCTTTCCAGGACAATATCGCAGATAATCAGGGAAAACATTCGGGCAGAGACCGCACGCACCGCATCGGCAAAGGAGGCGACGGTAATCACCGGCTGGTATCCGGCGCGGCTGAGGAAAATCTGGAAGGTATCGCGCAGGCTGGCTTCGTCGTCAACGACAAGGATCGCAGTCTCGCTGCTCTGCCCCATGGTAGGCCTCCTCGAGTTTTTTTAGTATGAAAATCCCCTTGCCCAGCCAGCCTAACCTTACTTCCAGCTCCAGCGCACCACCAGCAACTCATCTCGTAGGGTGCGCACCGCGCCCCAGCCACTAAGTCAAGTCATGGCAATGGTGCGTATGACGCACCCTACGGCGCGCC
>JAZBOD010000212.1:0-7400 GCA_036350955.1 Desulforhopalus sp.
ACTCGGAGGCACAGGAAGCCAGGGCGCAAAGTACCGCGACGGTCGCTATCGTTTTTGCACTTATTTTCAGAATAGACAATTGCATAACAAACTCCTTGATGATGATTTCTGGTTGTTGATCTTGTAGATGGTGCGCTATTGTCTGGTCATTCCAGACAACACCGGGGTCTCAACCTGTTCATTGCCACTCTTTTTCACGCAAATGTTCAAGGAGTATCCGTCGCACCTCCTCAATGGCCAATGGATGGTCTTGACAGGAGTGTGTCGACTCCACCAGATATTCCGAGTTGACTCCCGGTAAATGTGCACTCTGGTACTCGACTACCCCATCGTTACTTTCCGAAAAATTCTCCAGATCCTTGACCGCGATGATAGAATGGGCTCTGGACTCTGGTACCACCGGAATATCTGCCAATGTCTGTAACAAAGGGTTTCTGGGCGACATTCCGTCAATACTGGTGGGCAAACGGCCTGCGAGATCGATCGGCAGTTTAAGTTTTTTCTCCAGAACCAAAAGAGAAGCTGAGCCCTTGATGATATCAACCGGCAAGCTGGCGATTCGGCGAAAGAGTGATCCGACCCAGTTTTTAGCCAGGAAGCTGCCCCGGTGCGGTGTAGACATAAAAACTACTCGACTAACGAACGGAAGCGGTTCAATGAACAGAGCGCCCGCAAGCATTTGCCGCCCGTCCGGAGCAATATCGATTTGTTCAAACGGTTCGTCACTCAGGGCTCGCCAGAGGCGGTCGCCGCTCTTGATGACGGTTGTTTTGGCCAGCAGACCTCCCTGGCTATGCCCGATGACCACCATCTTGTTCAAAGCCTGGTCGTTGCCGACAGCCGCCAATTCGTGATATTTTTCAGACAGGTTGGTGCGCAAGGCGGCAGCGGAATCCATCACAGGTCGATCACTGTTGTAGCGGAAAAACCAGAACTGATAGCCTTTATTGAGCCGCATATCCCCCCGGAGGGTATTGAACATTTCTACCCACCAGACCAATTCACTGGCCGTTCCATGAACAAAAACAACCGGGATCTTGTTTGGTTCGTAGGGCGTAGCCATAATAATCTGCGGTCTAATCTGTTCCTTGAGGAAGAAAAAGCGCCGCAGGTCAAGGGACCAAATCCCTGGTTTGTCGAGGGCGTAGGCAATGGGCGTGGTGACATCGGTTTCCAATGGCACCAACTGGCCGTTGACCACGATTTCCGTCTCATCATAGGTAGGATAGACTTCCAGGTGTGCCCGTAACGCACCGCTCTGGTGAAATTCTCGCTCGCTGCTCGAGACGCGCAGAAAAACGGTCAACGGCACGATTCTGGAACCAAGTGCGCTCGTTTGCTCCGGACGTTCGGCAATGAGCGGAGCACCAAGACCGGAAACCCGGTTTCTTATGGTAAAACCACGAACCAGATAGTCGTCGGCGAGTCTGAAACTGTCAAACTGCGCCAACCCTCCATGGATATGTCTCGAATCGACACTCAAGAGCAGCGTACCAAACGGCAGCTCTCGTTGCTGCTGTTCAACCTGGATGGCACCGTCGGCACCGGTTGCCAACCCCTTGCCCAGCGCCCGGTTGTAAAAGCTGCATGCCTGTCCAAAACGGCTGTCGTATGTGTTTGGCAAGGGTTCGTCCCCGACTCCAAATAGATAGAAATATGCGTAAAGCGCCGAAACGAGATAGCGATCAGCGGCCTGAACTCGCCGTTCCGCGTTTTGCTCCTGCTCCAGCTTTTCGCCAAAGAGAAAGTTCAGTTCAGCCAGCGCAAAACGCAGGTCCCGTCGTCCATCTCCCGTGGCAGCTCTCTGCTGGAGGAATTCAAGAACCGTTTGCGGATCCTCGTCAAACTGTTCCAACAGATTGTAGCGATACAGCACGGCCCGGGAATTGCTACTGGCTTCCGCAGAGGACAAGGCGGTGTTGTTGACCTCTTCATAGGCTCCTCTCAGACCGGCCGGTGCCACGCCATAGGGGGTGGCGCAGCCGGACAGCAGCCATGGCAGGAGCAAGGCAAGGATATAGAACGGCAGGCGATACTTACTTCGGTAGCGCGGTGCTGTCGAAAAAACTGCCGAAGAGCTGCCATCATCTGCCGTCGTACATCCTGCTCTCATCGATCGACCCTCTGGCTGCCGGAGGGTGAAACGATCCATGTCAGATATATTACCCGTCATTACTGTTCGCCAAATTTGACACATAAAAAGAGTTAGGGAAAAGCGTTTTACTCGGCGTTTTTCTTAAAAACGAAACATCGCCCCGATCATCGGCCCATGGAAAGTTGCATCGATCTCATAACGGTTGATCCCATCGCCCTCTTCAAATTCCACCCCGATTGCACGGTAGCCGGCCCAGGCACTGATCATCTCGGTGAACTCATAGCCAAGCAGGCCGACCACGTTCCAGGTGAAATCCGATCCAACACCGAAACCGCCGACATCGCCACGCAGGGTGAGCATGAGACGCTCTGAAAGGGGGATAAGCATCCGCGCACCAATAAAAGGGTCAGTCCAGTCGGCGGTCTTTTCACGTATTTCAATATTCGAGACAGAAATCTCGTTTTCTATATGCCAATATCGGGCTCCACCGATCAGTTCAAATACGCTAGAGGGTTCTTGGGAAGTGTCGCCCGACCAGTCCATTATCCGCCAGATGGCACCAAGTTCCATGATAAACAGGTTGTTATCGAGTTTTACTTCACCGAGTGCCGTCTGCTCTTTAGCGGAGATGTCTGAATAAACGTTATCGAAAAAGAGACCCCAGCGTCCTTTCTGAACCTCCAGGTGGCCTAGCGCCGCAAAATCCAATTCGGAAAGGATATCATCAACAAAATCAATGGTGAAATCGGCAGTTCTATTTCCTATGGTTACATCTCCGTCAATGCTCATCGCCCACAGGTAAGGGGCGGCGATAAATTTCCAGCCTCCATCCTCCTCACTGGCAAGTACCGGCGATGGCTTCGTTGTCGATACACCCATAGTGAGCAAAGCCGCTATCAAACCGGTTTGAATTATTTTTTTCATGTTGATTTCCTCTTGTTGGTTGTTGGTTTGACCTGCAATCTGCCCCTTCCTAAAATTACCCTCTCTTGCTTATGGAATTTACTGAAGATCAACCAGGACGTTAGGTGCTCCCTGCGGCGCTTTGACCTCGAAACTCGGTGGTGGTTGGGCACTACGAACGTCCAGTTCCTTGACCGGGATCGGTTCAGGGTCGGCAATTGGCAGCGCTGTGCGGTCTATGCCCGAAGCGGTAAAGACCGCCGGGGCAAAAGTCAACAGGCCTGCTGTTATCACTGCACGCTGCAGGGCCTGGATGCGGGTAAATCGGGTTTGAGAAATCATCAGTCCTCTCCTTTGTGTTGTGTGCAGTCACCCGTGGCAAGAGCGGCGCTTTTTCGTGCGAGACTATCAAGAAGCCTTATCCATGCCCGAATTGAGTTTTCGGCTTCATCGTTCTGGAGTCTGTCGGCAATGGCCGTGAAATGAATTCCAGTGGGTTCAAACTCATAAAAGGATGTATTCTTTTTCTGGTACCCATCTGTGGAGGTCTTGCCGAAAAAATCGGAAGCCTTGTTATTCCCGGTCATGCCTCCGAGCGAAAGGCGGTTGGCCTGTCTTCCGTCCGCAGGAATCTCCAACCGGCTCATAGACCTGTTTTCCTCAAGCGTCCATACCAGTCGTGGCGGCTGGCCGCCTGCCTCAGAAAATCGTTGCCACGGTTCTGAAAATCTGAGTTTCTGTGCGGCCTGAGCGATCTCTGCGGTTATGGCAATACTCGCCTCGACTGCTGATTCATCCGGCAGAAAATGACTAAGTCCGGCAATCAACCGGTCGACCGGTATGGTCGTAAAACAGGCCGAGGATGACGTGCTTCCACCTGCGAGACGTGCTTCACAGGCATTGCGGTACGCCAAAGCAACTGCCTGAAACTGGTCGACAGAGAAGATCAACCCGGCATTCAACGGAATCCCCAGGGTGAACAGTTTCTCGAGAGCCGGTAGCCAATCCTGCAGTCCCGGGATGGAAATGAGAACATTGGGGCGTCGCACTTCCCTATAAAGCGCCCGGACTGCCTCAACCATGGCTGTCGTCTCGGAAGGCAGGAGCGGTGAAGTTGGCAACATCACCCAGCCATCGACACCGCTGGTCCGTTTAAAGATTGGCAACAGTTGATCTGCGGCATTTTCGGCATCCTCGGCCATCAGTTCTCTTGCCAGATGTTCCCCATAAGAGCCTTTCTTCAGCCAGTGACAAATCGACCGATCGTACACCGCGTCGCAGTCCACGATTGCCTGGCAGGAAGAGATTCCCACGGAAAACCCGATTACTGCAGAACTGGTAATCTGCTTTGTCCGCAACCCGTCTGAGATACGTTCCCAAGTAATGTCTTCCGGCCTGAGAACCTCTCCGGTAGTTTTTAATCCGAGTTTTTTTTTCAACCTGCTCCTCGATATGATTCACCAGCCAGAGATCGATTCTCTATAGAGAATTCGATCATTCAGGATGAAACGGCACCAGAAAACGCTTCTTCTGTAAGCTATTTAGCAATCGCAGTGCCATTTTGAGAAAATCGCCCGGAAGAGAAAAAATAATAATATACCAAATAGTTATCTAAATGATGGAAGGCGGGTGACAAAGCGAATGCAACGGTTCACCCTCAATATATTGAGGATCCACCATTTGTTGAGGGACGACACTGTTGATAACGCACCGCAATCGTCATTGCGGTTGCCGACTCGGTGGCCAGAAAGTATCGATTAAGCAGGGATCAGGGTTTTACCCAGGAAAAACGGAACCGGCACAGCGGAGTAAATGGGGTTATCCACCACATGCTGAGGGCAAGGTGGGGGAAGAAAGAGCGGGACGCTAGACAGGGCGACGAATCCCCATTTTTTTAAGCTTAAAGCGCAAGGTGCTCGGGTGAACATCGAGGATTGTCGCCGCACCACCGTGGCCTTCTATTCGCCAATTGGTTCTGTGCAGCACCTCGATGATATGCTGGCGCTCGACGGAGGCGAGATCGAGAGCCGTTCCACTTTCTGAGCCTGCCACCGGCAGTGAGACCCAGTCGTTACCAATCGTCAATGTTGGCCCCGAGGAAATGATGACGCTACGTTCGACCAGATGTTTGAGTTCACGAACGTTGCCCGGCCAGTCGTGCTGCAGGAGCCGGGCAAGTATGGCTTTGGGGATACTGGTTATTTTCTTGTTCATCTTGCGGGCGAATTTTTCTACAAGATACTGGGTAAGCGGCACAATATCCTCGGTTCGCT
Source organism: Desulforhopalus sp. (assembly GCA_036350955.1). Lineage (GTDB taxonomy): Bacteria > Desulfobacterota > Desulfobulbia > Desulfobulbales > Desulfocapsaceae > Desulforhopalus_A. Next base: position 5,272 of record JAZBOD010000212.1, read on the forward strand.
CCCGGAGCGGCGGCATAGTGATGGGAAAGACATTTATTCGATAAAACAGATCTTCGCGAAATCGCCCATTGCGAACCGCACTTCTCAGATCCTGAGCCGTCGCTGCGATGACCCTGACGTCCACTTTGATGGTTTTTGTACCACCGAGCCGCTCGAACTCTCCATCCTGCAATACCCGTAACAATTTGGCTTGCAGTTCCAATGGCATTTCTCCGATTTCATCCAAGAATATTGTGCCATGGTCAGCAATTTCAAAGCGGCCTGCCTGCCTGGCATGCGCCCCGGTGAACGCGCCCTTCTCCCTGCCAAAAAGCTCACTTTCAATGAGGTTGCTCGGCAGGGCCGCGCAGTTCACTGTTACCAACGAGCAATCCTTGCGCGCGCTCATCTTATGAATGGCATGGGCGAGCAGGCCTTTCCCGGTTCCTGTTTCGCCGAGCAGCAGGACCGAAGCATCAGTCATCGCTACTTGTCGGGCCGCATTGAGAACGGTTTTCAGCGCCTTGCTGCTGCCAATGATCTGCTCGAACCCCTGTTCCCGAACCAGATCTTCACGGAGATAATAGTTCTCACCCTCAAGCCGCCGCTTAAGGGTCTCGACCTCTTTCAGGCGGGCACGCAAATCCTCTTCCAGACATTTTCGTCGATGGATATCCAAGGTCACCCCGAGAAGTCGTTCTGGTTTCCCGTCCCGATCAAAGAACGGCCGACCGCTTGAACAAACCCACTTTACCTGCCGAGACTCGTCAAAGATACGGTATTCAACGTCGAGCGGTTTCGTCGACTGAAACGCATCATCTATCGCCTGCTGGACGAGGGGCAGATCCTCCGGTAGGATTGATGACTCAAAACGTTGCATACTGATCGGCTCGTCACGTGTATAGGCAAAGATTCTTCGCGCCTGATCAGTCGCCCAGAACAATCGCGTATGACAGTTATATTCCCACAATCCGGCACCGGCCGAATCAGCAGCGAGATTCAATCGTAATTCACCCTCCCGTAATTGCTCTTCCGCTTTTTGACGCATCAGTGCATTACAAAAGATCTGCGCCACCAGTTCGAGCCGGTGTACGGTCCTCGCATCACAGATTAATTTTTCTCGAAACGTATCGAATGACAGAATACCGATAATCGGCTTGCTGCCTGCCTGTAGCGGAATGACCACCGACGACTTAACTCCGTAATACCGTCGAGACTCGAGTTCTCTGGATGACTCCTCTTTGGTCACCTCGTCTGTATGGATAATGAGCGTGGAACCTCCTAAAACCATCCGGACTGAGTAGGGAAAGACTTCCTCCGCGATGATCTCGGATGTGGTCTGTGGGCCATCAGGGGGGCTGTAAAAATGGGTAAGGACCATACGACCCGTCTCGCCGACAGACTTTTGCCAGAGAGTTCCTAGATCAAAACCGAGACATTCACAGATTTGCTGTTGGGCGTCTTCAATGATATCATCTACTTTATCAACTGGAAGGTTGATAAATCGTGCAGACAATTCCGAGAGCAGCGTCTCAAAAGTCAACTGCTTGAGCAGGTCTCCATCACTGTTCTCAGGTTCGAGCCGTTCCGTCATTTTTACACTTTACTGGAAAAGGATTTTCTCACTGCCGGAGGAGGATTATAGTCTGGCTTGTGGCGGGAAATGAATCGCCAAAACGATGACATAAAGTCATTCAAGATGGTTTAAATGTTTCCCCGAAAAAGTCAATTGGAATAACTAGAGTCTCCGGGATAACTATAGGATTAATGGAACGCGCAAAAGAAAAAAGCTTTATAATCTGTAATCTGACAACGCAGCAAACTCAAAAACATGACAGCGTAGAGGTTCCGAATTACCGGAGGTGGCTAAGGGATTGCCTGTTTGCTGGCCTCCTGGCCCTGCTGCAAGGTCGGAACCCGGGGAAAGCTATTATTTCATGCTAATATTGCCATCATGAAGTTTTGAGTACACCACCACCGCCTCAACTTGAGGTGCCTACTGAATTCCGGGAAATTGGTTCGTCCTCAGAGCCTATTAAGGCGAAACCTGATTAGAAGACATGCGACTGGTGTCGGCAAAGTCCAGCTACAGGGTTTCACAAGGCACTTGTCGTCACGTTATGTCTGGCAATCAGCGTACGGCTTAATAA
>JAZBOD010000213.1:0-3970 GCA_036350955.1 Desulforhopalus sp.
AGCCTGCGGCTGCCCCGGCGACGGCGCCACCGGCAGTGGCCAGTGTGGTTCCCCGGCCACCACCTATTGTCGACCCGACAACGCCACCAAGCACCCCACCAGCGACTGCGCCAACCCCGGTTTCGTTACGTTGAATCTGGACTTCCGCAACATGGAGTATTTTGCCATTAAAGGCGCGCATTGCGGTCTGTGCCTGGCTGGTGGTGAATGTCCTGCTGCCCTGGCTTGTAGTTTGGCACGAGGCCAGAAAGAGAGGGGATACCATAATGGCGAAAAGTACTGTTCCAGTGAAAATCTTTCTTGTGGTGTTCATCATGCTGTCCTGTTTCAAGCTGTTTTGGAGAAAAAAATGGTTGGCGTATTTCGGGTCTCAATTACTGCTTCTTCAGTCAATAATGATCATCTGGTATATTCCTCATCAACGCATAATAACCGCACGTTACATGTGTGGCATAGTAGCATGACTGCCATCCGGATGGAAAGAGAAAATGTGCGGATTTATCTCTGCAAAAGAGCTTGGTTACAGATAAGCCGTGTTCAATTTTTTTTAGGAGGATTCGGCCCCCCGAAAGCCCGGGAAAAAGTCCCATCGTAAGCGTTTTCATAAACATTCACAAGCTCTTTGGGAGGAGGAATCCCATATTGATCAATCCCCGGCAAACTGGTATTCTCTCTGCCAGGTGATCGGGGTGATTTTTGCCACGGGGGCGAGGAAATAATGTCAGGAAAAAATACATCATCAGGGAGAACCTTCAGCTGGCTGCTCATTCTCCTCTTGTTCGGCCTCGGTCTCTACCTGCTGCTCGGAAAAAATAGCCTGTCCCTGCAACCGTGGCATACGGTGAAACTTGCAGAGGAGTTTTCCGAGGATAATCGTGACTCGATAAGAACATTTGATCAGTATCTCCGTCTGGAAGAGCGGTTGTTCAAGGAACTAGAGCAAAGGATCTATCGTCAGTCTGACGGCGGCACGGGTTTTGCGCTGTCCCGCTATCGTTCAGGAAGCCCAGCGGACCCGCACCGGTTGGACCCCGACTGGAACCGGAGTTTTGAACTGGTTTCGGAAAAACCGCTCGGGGGGGTTCTGCTCCTGCATGGGATGTCCGATTCGCCGTACAGCCTGCGTGCACTCGGTGAAACCTTAAACCGCCGGGGCTATTGGGTGGTCGGTCTTCGTCTGCCCGGGCACGGGACGGTGCCGTCAGGTCTGAAAGCTGTGACCTGGGAGGAGATGGACGCCGCGCTGGGACTTGCTGTCCAACATCTCAGCGCCAAAATCGGCCGGCAGCCTCTCCATCTCATAGGCTATTCAACCGGAGCGCCGCTTGCCTTAAATTACTCCCTTGATGCGCTGGAAAACCAGGCCCTCCCGGTCCCAGCAAGCCTCATCCTGATTTCTCCCGCAATTGGTCTCCATCCCGCAGCCGGACTAGCCGGCATCAAGAATTGGCTCTCTGTTCTGCCCGGGTTGGGTCACTTGGCCTGGCTGTCGATCCACCCTGAATTTGATCCCTATAAATACAACTCCTTTGCCACAAACGCCGGAAATCAAGTGTTCCGTTTAACCCGCACTGTCAGCAGGCGAATTGCCGCCTGGGCGCAAGATAACCCTCTCGAGCTCTTCCCGCCGATACTGGTTTTTAAATCCACCGTCGATGCCACTGTTTCTGAGAATGCGGTCGTCGATGATCTCCTCAACCCGCTCAATAGTCCCCGTCATGAACTGGTGTTATTTGACATCAATCGTTTGTCGCTGAAATCGTCACTGCTGATTGCCAACCCCTCCCCGTTTACCGAACGCTTAATGAGCGATCAATCGTTACCGTTCGCTCTCACCCTGGTTACCAATGAAAACCAGAAAAGTCTGGCTGTTGTGGCGATGCGCAAGGGGCCGCAGTCCGGTGGCTCTCCTGAAATCTCTGATCTTCGCCTGCGATGGCCGCGAGGTGTGTTCTCGCTCTCCCATGTCGCTCTTCCCTTTGATCCGACTGACCCCCTTTATGGCGAGCAGGCGCCGGCAGGCGGCACGCTCATTCACCTGGGGCAGTTAGACCTTAAAGGTGAGCGGAACGTCTTGAAAATTCCCTATGACTGGTTGCTGCGGATGCGGTATAACCCTTTTTATGAATATCTTGAAAGACGCACCATGCAATGGCTGGAGGATGTACCGTGACAACTGTCATCGTCCAGAGGTATTCGTCACGGGCAGCCGATGGTCACAGAACGGAGCTCACAGGTTGCAGAACACCGTACTGCAAGAGCTTCTGACATCCCAGAGTGCGCCTGATCGAAAGACCATAACCCCAATAATTTGGCAGGAGTCCCGTTTGACCAGAGGCGGCGTATTCTCGTTGCAACTTGAGAACAGTAGATGAGGATAGCCCGGAAATAGAGTGGCCGGGTGCATACGAAACAGAGCATGAAATTTTTTGTCTTGGAGGGAATAAAATGAGAACGATGCTTGTGAGAATCATAGTCTTCATTGCCATCATTATTTCACCGGTAATCGCCTTTTCCGGGGAGGATGATGCCTGGCAGTTTGACCTGGCTCCTTTATATCTCTGGGCCATTAGCATAGACGGTGACATGGGGATCGGGGATAGGACGGCGAGCGCCAGTATCGACTTCGGTGATGTATGGGACAAGCTTGAGGGAACCGTCACCCTGCGGTTCAATGCAACCTACCGGGAAAAATTCGGGATGTTTGTTGATTATAATTACCTTGATCTTGGTAAGGAAATAACCACCGCTGTCGGCAACATCGAAGCGAGCTTTACCTCCGAGATCCTCAACCTGGCCGGCACCTACCGTTTCCTTAATGGCCCGCACACTCTGGAAGGGGTCGCGGGCATTCGTTACACCAAACTGGATGCCGGTATCCGTCTCAGAGATCTGGCGATCAGCCTTGACGGAGACCATTCATGGGTGGACCCGATTGTAGGGCTTGGCTATAACTACCAGATATCGGATCGCTGGTCCTTACGTCTTTATGGTGACATCGGTGGCTTCGGTGCAGCATCCGATTTTACCTGGCAGGCCTTGGCGCTGATAGATTATCAACCTTGGGAAAATTTCGCCATTGCCGCTGGGTACCGTGCTCTTGGCACAGATTATGAGACAGGCAGCGGCGCCTAGAGGTTTACCTACGACACGACAATCTACGGACCAATCATCGGGATTGATATTCGCTGGTGATTGGGCATCTTTGGCGATACTGGCAACCTGCCTTGTCCCGGAAGACGCACATCAGTCCCCCTGGAAGCAGAGAAACCGGCGATGGATGGAAATCCTTCCTGTAATAAGGAGATAATCAAGAATCACCATTCACCATTATCGTCAACCGATTGGTGAAACAGCATACCCAGGCAGATGGTCATTATTCAATCGTTTCTTAATGGTTATTGAGCAAAGGAGAACTCCATGAGCAAATTGGTCGTCGTTGGTTTTGATGATGAGAGCAGTGCTTTTACCATGCGCGCTGAACTTATCAAAATGCAGAAGGATTATCTCATTGAGATGGAAGATGTCGTGGTCGTTACCAAGGACGAAAAAGACAAAGTCAAGTTGCACCAGGCGTTGAACTTGACCGCATCTGGAGCGGTAGGTGGCAGTTTCTGGGGCATGCTGATCGGCTTTCTCTTTCTTAACCCGCTTGCCGGAGCGGCAATTGGCGCTGGAGCAGGGGCACTGGGCGGTAAACTCTCAGACATTGGGATCAATGATAAATTTATGAAGGAGCTGGGAGAGACGCTTACCCCTGGAACTTCTGCTCTTTTTGTGCTGGTTCGAAAATCAACACCTGACAAAGTTCTTGATCGTTTGAAAGGGTTCAAGGGCAAGGTGTTACAGACTTCACTTACCAAGGATAGGGAAGAAGATCTACGCAGGGTGCTGGAAGGCTGAAAATCAACCGAGACGCTTCAGACCAGCCCCAGGATCAGGCTATCCGTGCTGCCGCCTGGCCAGGCGG
>JAZBOD010000214.1:0-2411 GCA_036350955.1 Desulforhopalus sp.
AGGGGAGGTCCAGACTCCTTACCTGCCGATGATGGCGATTGCCGCGCCAACTCTTGACCTGGGAAGGCACCGGATCAACGTCGCTCGTCTCCCCGTGACGGGACCACTCCCTCCCCCCCTGCAACTGGCCGCCGAACTCTTTGCCGCCATGCTTGAAGAGGCCGGGGTCAGCCTGGACGCCGATTACCGCCAGGGAGCAACACCAGAAAACCTGCCGCCACTCCACCGCCACCTCAGCCCACTGCCTCTTCTTGAAACAGTACGGGACTGCCTGCAGTACTCCAACAACTTTATGGCCAACCAGCTTTTTCTGACCTGTGGGGCTCAACGCTTCGGTCCACCGGCGACCTGGGAAAAGGGTCGACGCTGCTTCAGCGAATTCTTCAGCGAAACCCTGCAACTCGACACCGGCGATCTCCAGATTTTCGAGGGCTCCGGGTTGTCAAGGGCCAACCGGATCAGTGCCGTTGCCATGCTGCGCAGCCTTGAACGTTTCCGTCCCTATGCCGACCTGCTCCCGAAAACGGGAGGGGTCCTGCGCAAAAGCGGAACCCTCAGCGGGGTATTCTGTTATGCCGGCTATCTCCCGGGACCGGAAGGCAGAGCCTTTGCCATCCTCTTGAACCAGCCGGAAAACCGTCGTGAAGCAGTACTCGCCGCCCTGCTGGCAAAAGAGACAGCAAAACATTGAGGTGAACAGCCCCCCGGATTGATATCCCCCAGAAATGCGGAAATAGCTCTTGCCATTTTCTTTAGCCATTTATACCATGGGTGCTGTTCAAACTCGCCGAAAGCGGCGGTTTTCCCCTCACCACTGTTCAGGAGGAACAGATGTCCCGAGACTACTTCAGCCGGATTGCCGTCCTCGCCGGCGTTTGTATAACCATTCTGGCGATAAGCGGTTGCGGTACCCCGGAAGGGAACAGCGAAGATGGCAGGAGATGGTATGTAATGCACAACTGCAATTCCTGCCATGGTCTGCATGGCAACGATGGTAAAGCCGTGAATATCGCAGGCCTTTCGATGAGTTATAACGGTTTTGTCAAGAGGTTGCGCACCACCGGCAGCCCAATCATGCCCTATTACCCCGAGTCGAAAATTTCCGACCAGGATGCCGCAGATATTTATGCCTACCTGAAAACCGGCAAATAGTCCGTTCGCTCTATGAGGCCTTAGGCCAAGGCACCTTGAAAAAGAGCACATGGCCAGTCCACCAGGGTCTACTTTTTGCTGATAATGTTTACCATGTTACTATCCTTCCCCTACAGAAAAGGGGATAAGTACCTTGAGACAGGTTGATTTCCTGCAAAAAATCAGATTGTCAGGCTCTCACCTACCGCGGCAAGGCAGCCAGGTTCGGTGGTTAACCGGCCAGCCGATCAGGCGGATATTTATTCTACAAGGAGCACAACATGGTAGAAAGTCTCTATTCACTTCTGGAAAAAGTTGGTTTCACCCATCCGCTTCACCCGATGATGACCCACATACCGATGGGAATGATCATCGGCATGGTGGCGTTTTCCGCTGCAGGCCTGTTGTGGAACAAGGCGGTTCTCAGCCGCACCGCCTTTCACTGCGCGGTACTCGCCCTGATATCGGTGGTGCCGGTAATTGTCACCGGTGCCCTTGACTGGCTGCAGTTCCAGGGTGGGGAGTGGAACATCTATATCATCGTCAAGATGGTTCTGGGACCCGTCCTCACCATCCTCCTGGCTCTCGCGGTTATCCAGAAAAAACGGGGTGCCAGTGATGGCAAAATGATGCTGTTCTACCTGCTTTGTCTCGCCTGTGCCGGCGGTCTGGGATATTCCGGTGGGGAACTGGTATACGGCTAGAGCCAAAGAGGCATACCAGGCCGTTTTCTGATCAACCGGTGTCCCGATCTATATCGCGATGTGATACGGCTATGGTGAAGCCGGCAGCCAGGGTGAGCGCGGCGAGCCGTTCGGTTACTGCAACCGAACGGTGTCGCCCGCCGGTGCAGCCGATGGCAATGCGCAGATCCTTGCCGGAAGCCCGGTACTGGCGCAAGAAAAAGAGCAGCAAAGGTTCAACGTACCCAAAGAATTCGACGCCCTCGGGACTTTGCAGCACATATTCCGCAACGGCCGGATCAAGACCGGTTCTGCTACGAAGATCTTCCACCCAATAGGGATTGGGAAGAAAACGCAGATCCCAGAGAAGATTGACCTCATGCGGCTGGCCATATTTAAACCCAAAGGAAAAAATCTCCGCCCTTACTTCGCTGGTCATTTCTCCTCCTTGTGTCCCAGGTTAGCCGTGAAAATACCTCCGGCAACGATACACCATTGGCCACTCTCCGCAACCGTCCTGGCACTTCCCGGGGCATTTTCCCCCACCGAGCAGATGCCACCGAGAAGAATCTGCTGCTCCCCGCGGCCTTTGCCCTA
>JAZBOD010000215.1:0-4859 GCA_036350955.1 Desulforhopalus sp.
CCGCAGGTGACCCTGAGCAAGGAGACGGCCACAAAACTCATTTTCCGGATGCAATGTACCGAAAGTGGCCGAGGCAGACCGCTTACCCTGGTGATGTACTACGCCTACGACAAAGGCCAGAAGAACTGGAGCCTCTACACCGACAATACCCCTTGACCCCGGCCAAGAGTTAAGTTTTTTCTGGATAAGTACCTTTACGAAATTCCTTTCTCAAAAAGCAAGAAAGGAATTTCTCAGGTACTAAACCATAAAGCGAAACTCACCTTTGCCAAGCAGGCTGTGCAGGTGCAACAGGCCGAGCAGACTGTTTCCCGCATCGATCACCGGCAAGGCAGTAATTTCATGGCGTTGCATGATACTCAAGGCATCTGCGGCGAGTTTGTCCGGCAGAATGCAGATCGGATTTTCGGTCATCAACTGGCCGGCAGTCGATTCTCCCAGCCCATTGGCGCCGACGATCGCCCGACGCACATCGCCATCGGTGACAATCCCAAGCACCTTACCACCTGGGTCAATCACCAGAACAACACCTTTGTTTTTGTCATTGAGGACGGTGATCGCTTCTGAGGCTGATGCGCCCGGGGAAATAACCGGAATATCCGCACCACGGAGCATCACCTCGGTAACCCTGACTTTTAATCGCTGACCGAGACTGCCACCAGGGTGATTCTGCCGAAAATCCTCTGCCTGGAATTTTTTTCGATTGAGCAGGACCACCGAAAGTGCGTCGCCCATCGCCAAGGTTGCGGTGGTACTTGCGGTTGGTGCCAGACCAAGAGGGCAGGCCTCTTTCGGTACCTGAATATCAAGAACGATGTCAGCGGCCGCTGCCAGAGAGGAGTGGTGGTTCCCGGTCATGGCAATTATTGGCGTTCCCCGCTTTTTCAGGCTGATCAGCAGGCTGTTCAATTCGTGGGTTTCACCGGAGTAGGAGATCGCCAGGATAACGTCTCCCGCCATCACCATGCCCAGATCACCGTGCATGGCCTCGACCGGATGGAGGAAAAACGAAGGGGAGCCGGTACTGTTCAGAGTCGCCGAAATCTTCTGGCCGATAATCCCCGATTTGCCAATCCCGGTAATCACCAGACGGCCAGGGGCGGCAAGGATAATCTCGACTGCCTTGACAAATTCGTCACCAATCCTCTCCCGTACCGCCGCCAGTCCCTGCTCTTCGATGCGTAAAACCTCTTTCGCTGCTTCTATTGACATTGACAACTCTCCTTGACCGGGGAGAACCTCCCCTTTCCTGCCCTCGCCCTGCTGTATCGGGTGAACCATGCTTCTTCCGCCTGGGTCCGGCACAATCATTGCCCTTAACCAAGGCGGGCTTACACCCGCAACGCAAAAGGGCGATGATCCCCTCCCACTGCAGAGGGGATAAGTACCTTCACCAAAGTCCTTTCTCAAACAGCGAGAAACGAATTACCTAGGTACTAGCCACCGCAAGGAAAATACCCGGTAATGAATTTATTATCAGCTTTTTCTGGATAATTGGGGTAAAATAGATCCCTTTTGGTCATGCAACAAGATTTTTTTACCCCCTAGCCGTGGAGTATTACATGTCAGAATACCTCTTTACCTCAGAATCCGTATCAGAGGGCCATCCCGACAAAGTCGCCGACCAGATTTCCGATGCCATTCTCGATGCCATCCTCACCCAGGATGCGACTGCTCGGGTCGCCTGCGAGACCCTGGTAACTACCGGCATGGCAATCATTGCCGGCGAAATTACCACCTCCGCCTGGGTGGATATGCCGGAAGTCGTGCGCAATACCATCAAGGAGATCGGCTACAACTCCTCCGAAATGGGTTTTGACTGGCAATCCTGTGCCGTTATTACCTCGATCGACAAACAGTCTGCCGATATTGCTCAGGGGGTGAATGAAGGGAGCGGCCTCGATCTCGATCAGGGGGCCGGCGACCAGGGCTTGATGTTTGGATACGCCAGCAACGAAACCGAGGTGTTGATGCCGATGCCGATCACCCTTGCCCACCTGCTCACCAAAAGGCAGGCGGAAATCCGCAAACTGCGCGTTCTGCCCTGGCTGCGCCCCGATGCCAAGAGCCAGGTTACTATAGAATACCAGGATAAAAAACCGAAACGGATCGAGGCGGTTGTTCTCTCCACCCAGCATGACGCCGAAGTCAGCTACCATGATCTTCGCGAAGGGGTGATGGAAGAGATCATCAAACCGATTCTTCCGGCGGATATGGTTGATGCCGAGACCAAATTCTTTATCAATCCGACCGGACGGTTCGTTATCGGTGGGCCGGTGGGTGACTGCGGAGTTACCGGGAGAAAAATCATCGTCGACACCTATGGTGGGCGAGGGTCCCATGGAGGTGGCGCCTTTTCCGGCAAGGACCCGTCGAAAGTTGACCGTTCCAGTTCCTACTATGGGCGGTATGTCGCCAAAAATCTGGTTGCCGCCGGAATCGCCGACGAGATTGAAGTCCAGGTAGCCTATGCCATTGGCATAAGCAAGCCGGTATCGATCAATGTCAACAGTTTTGGCACCGGGAAAATCTCCGATGCGCAGATCAAAAAACTTATTACCGATTTTTTTGACCTCCGCCCGAAAGCGATTGTCCAGCAGCTCAATCTCCTTCGGCCGATCTATTTGCAAACCGCCGCCTATGGCCATTTTGGCCGGGAACTCGATACCTTCACCTGGGAAAAGACCGACCGGGCAGCAATGCTCCGGGAGGCCGCCGGCCTCCGTTGAGCAGCGTATCTGTCCCAATTCTCTCTCACCTGGATGATCAACTCCTTCTCTCTATAACGGGTACCTATTATGTCTCACGTAACTGAAGATTATAAAGTCGCCGACATTAACCTCGCCTCCTGGGGGCGCAAAGAGATCGCCATAGCCGAGACGGAAATGCCCGGGTTGATGGCCCTGCGAGCCAAATTTCAAGAAAGCCAGCCCCTGCGGGGAGCCCGGATTGCCGGATGCCTGCATATGACCATCCAGACTGCGGTGCTGATGGAAACCTTAGTTGCCCTCGGTGCCGAACTGCGCTGGTCGAGTTGCAATATCTTTTCGACCCAGGATCATGCTGCAGCTGCAGTGGCCGCAGCCGGAATTCCCACCTTTGCCTGGAAAGGGGAGACTGAGGAGGAGTTCTGGTGGTGCATCGACCAGACCATTTTTGGCCCGGAAAACTGGCGTCCGAACATGATTCTTGATGACGGTGGCGACCTGACCCTGGTTCTCCACGACAAGTACCATGAAGAACTCAAAGGTATCAGAGGAATTTCTGAAGAAACCACCACCGGCGTCCACCGCCTCAACGAGATGGCTCTTGACGGGACGCTGGCCTGTCCTGCCTTCAACGTCAACGACTCGGTGACCAAATCAAAATTTGACAATCTCTATGGTTGCCGGGAGTCCTTGATCGATGGGATCAAGCGCGCCACCGACGTGATGATCGCTGGCAAGAAATGTGTGGTCATCGGCTATGGCGATGTCGGCAAAGGCTGCGCCCAGGCGTTGCGAGGGATGGGCGCAACCGTTTTTGTCTGCGAGATTGACCCGATTTGCGCCCTCCAGGCGGCGATGGAAGGATACCGTGTGCTGACCATGGAGGATATCGCCAGTTCAGGCAATATTTTTGTCACCTGCACCGGAAACCTTCGGGTGATTACCCGGGCACATATGGAGATGATGCCGGACCAGGCCATCGTCTGTAATATCGGCCATTTTGACTCGGAAATTGACATCGCCGGGATCCGCAGCCTCCCCTGGGAAAACATCAAGCCCCAGGTCGACCATGTCATCTTCCCCGACGGCAAGAGAATCATCATTCTTGCTGAAGGACGACTGGTCAATCTCGGCTGTGCCACCGGTCATCCCAGCTTTGTAATGAGTAACTCGTTCTCCAATCAGGTGCTGGCCCAGATCGAGTTGTGGAATCATCCGGAAAAGTACCAGAAGAAAGTCTACTTTCTGCCCAAGGCTTTGGACGAAATGGTGGCCAGGCTGCATCTTGAAAAAATTGGTGCCAGGCTTACCACCCTCAACCAAGAGCAGGCCGATTATATCGGCGTCCCGGTGGAGGGGCCCTATAAGCCCGATTACTACCGTTACTAGCCCTGTTGTGGCGAACAACCATTAAAATTTCATCCGCGAGCCGACTCTCCCTGCCAGCACGGGGTACACTGCCGGTGGTCTTGCCGGGGACGCTACACCGCGGACAGATCGAGACCGGGAGTCGCCGATCAGCATCGCAGCTTGAGGGAAGTCGAGGCACAAAGCTGAGCAGGCCTCGGTAAAGTGATTTTCAAAAGCTATACCCTCTGCAATTGAGAGGCAAAGCCTGAACCATAGCCAATTTTTCCCGCAGGAAATTCTTCCATAAAAAAAGGCACGGGTTGAATGCCCGTGCCTTCCTTTTTGTCCCGGATTTTCACCCGAGGTGGCGAAGATCCAACAGCCCTTTTGCTTATCAGTGCTCTTCGTCCTGAATCCGCGAAGGGATGCCGTACATGGTGGTCGATCCGGAAGACCAGAACATCAGTCGGCCTTCACGAACCATCTCGTTGGCAACATTTTTCATATCCCGCGGCTTGGTGTCAGGATCACAGGCGTAAAAATCCTTGATATACAGCTGCGGTTTCGGAGATGTCTTCGCTTTCTCCTCAATGGCGTCTTTCAGTTCTTCCTTGCTCAGTGCCATGATCGTACCTCATCTAAGTAGTTGAAGAAGAAAGCATCTATTGGCCGGGCAACACCGTGCTGCCCGGCCGGCAATCATCATCTTTGACTGCTTATTTGATATGGCTGGTGTACTTGAAGAGGGTCGTGGTACGCCAGGTGTCATATGCCAGACGATAGTCGTCGATGCTTTTCTCA
>JAZBOD010000216.1:0-8168 GCA_036350955.1 Desulforhopalus sp.
GCCACCGCCAGATAGGTTTTTCCGGTCCCCGCCGGCCCGATGCCAAAAACGATATCGTTGTTGCGGATGGCGTCAATGTAGATCTTCTGATTGGTGGTTTTCGGTGAAACTACCCGATTCTGCGTGGTGACGTAGACCTTGTCGAGAAAGATCTTGTCCAGGCGTGCCCGAGGGGTCGCTTCGAGAATCCGCAGGCCAAAGGCGAAATCGGTGCTGTAGACCGGATAGCCGCGGCTGATCAGTTCGTAGAGTTGCCCGAGCAGTTCGGCGGTGAGCTCGACGGCATGGGCGGAACCGGTAATCCGCAGGCTGGTGCCCCGAACATTGATCACCACCCCGGCGCTTTTTTCCAGGGTGAGGAGATTGCGGTTCAGGTCGCCGTAGAGCGCGCAGGCACTGCCGTTATCGGTAAAATGCAGCTCTCTGGCGGTAAGCTCCTGCTGCATTCCAGGCTTAGCTTTTGCCGAGCTTGCGCAGTTCATCGTCGATGATTGCCTGAATGGTCTCCAGATTCCGCTGCTTGGGCAGGCGGCCGTTGATGAAAATCGTCGGAGTCCCGGTAACCCCGGCCTGCTGGGCATCGACCAGATCTTTTTGTACCTTTGCCTGGATCGGGGCCGACTCCCGCGCCTGATTAAAACGGGCGAGATCGAGGCCGAGATCCTGGGCGATTGTGGTGAGCAGGGCATCGTTGAGTTCGCTTTCGGCAAAAAGCCGGTCATGGTATTCCCAGAATTTGCCCTGCTCATGGGCGGCGAGAGCGGCCCGGGCGGCGGGGTCGGCCATATTGTGGAATTTCAGCGGCATGTTTTTAAATACCAGCTTGACGGTTTGCGGGTTCTTGGCGAGTACCTCTTCGAGTAATGGCCCGACACTGCGGCAGTAGGGACACTCGAAATCGGTGAAGAGGACCATGCTCACCGGGGCGTTGGCCGGCCCTTTGAATGGCGCGCCACCGGTATCCACCGAGACGATGAAAGAGATGGCCACTGCGGTAAAAGTCTGTTTGCTGCCGTCGATCAGGTAGAGCAGCTCCCCCTGGGGGGCGATATCGATGGCGGTCACTCCCGGGTCGACCGGGATGCTCCCCTGCAGTTGGCCCTGATTATTATAGACCTCAACCTGCTGGCGCTCGGTGAGGACAAAGAGATGTTTGGCGTCGAGACTGTGGACCATTGCCAGGGGTTTTGCGCCAAGATTCCAGGTGGCAAGCCGCTGCCATTCGAGGTGATTGTCCTGGCCCGATTCAGAGATTGCCAGTGCCTGATTCGCGCCACAGCAGAGGAGGGCCAGCATCAAGGCGGTAGAAAGTGTTTTTTGGTTCATAAAAATCCCCGGTGATAGCTGTAAAGGTTAAAGGGTCAATTTCGCTCTGTTGAGAGTGGCTACAATAGCCACTTCAAAAGGTTTTCGCAAGCGGCGGGATGGCCGGAAAACCCGATCAGCGGAGGGCAGGAAAAGCGGCTTTTCCCGAAAAATGGCTGGTAAGAGGCGGCGTAAGATGGTATTTATAGCAACTTTTGGGTTTCGCGACGGCCAGGGTGGCGTTCCGGCCTTGACTGCCGTTGCCTGGTGGATTACAAGGTAGCGCGGCAACGATGTAACCGCGAGGGTGGCGGAACTGGTAGACGCACCAGACTTAGGATCTGGCACTTAACCGTGTGGGGGTTCGATTCCCCCCTCTCGCACCAGCATGCGCCGGCCCCTGTCAGCCAAGCGCACAGACCTGACAGGGGCAACCGCAGCCCCAACCCCCGTTGTTTTCTTCCCTTTTTGAGAACGACAAGGTACGGGCAGGCGAGGCGAAGTGTGTTGGAAATGCACTCCTGGCTTTTCCCAGGGTGTATTTCATCAAGGTATTTGTCCCGTTTATCGGGCTACGACAATATTTCAAGCAAAGGACGGGAAGCCGATGGATGTAAAAGTAGATGAGATCAGCGCTCTCAGCAAAAAGATTACCGTTACCCTGCCGGCGGAAAGCGTTCAGGCGAGACTCAACGAGGCCTATGAGAAGCTGAAAAAAGAGGTGAAGATGAAGGGCTTTCGCCGTGGCAAGGTACCCCGCTCGGTGATCGTCAAGCACTATAAGCCACAGGTTGAGGGGGAGACCGGCGAAAAGCTGGTCCAGGAGACCTATTTCGACGTGGTGGAAAAAGAGGGGATCGATCCCATCGTTCACCCGGAAATCACTTCGGTTGACTATGCTGACGACGGTTCCTTCACCTACGTAGCGGTGGTCGATGTCCGTCCGGAGTTTGAACTGGCAGAGTACAAAGGTATTGAGGTGGAAAAGGAGCCGGTACTGGTCACCGACGAAGATGTGGCGCTGGAGCTGGAAGAGATGCGCCGCAACATGGCCGTTCTCCGCTCGGTGAGCGACCGGCCGGTGCAAAAAGACGACGTGGTCACCGTCGACTTTCAGGGCTACCACGGGGGCGAGGCGATGCCCCAGGTGAAAAACGACAACTACTCGGTTGATGTCGGCTCAGGGAGAATGGGCGAAGAGTTTGAAGAACGGCTGCTCGGGATGAGCATTGACCAAGAGGGCACCCATCTGGTCGATTTTCCCGAGAGCCACCCCAATCCGGTGCTCAAGGGGAAAAACATCGAGTTCCGCATCGTGGTCAAAGAGATCAAGGAGCGGGTACTCGCCGAACTCGACGACGAGTTCGCCAAAGACGCCGGCGAGGAGTTCACCAGCCTTGAGGCACTGAAGGCATCGATCCGCGAACAGATCGCCACCCGGCGGGAGGAACAGGCCCAGGGTGCGCTGACTGACCGGCTGATGCAGAAACTCCTTGAAAAACATGATTTTGAGGTACCCAAACGGTTGGTAGCCTACGAGATCGAGCAGATGATCAAGCAGACCGAACAGCAGCTCGAGCAGGGCGGAATGAGCCTTGAAGCCGCCGGTCTCAACCGCGAACAGCTGGCCCAGCAGAACGAACCGGTCGCCACCCAGCGGGTGCGCGGCGACTTTATCCTCAAGAAGATCGGCGAGGTGGAAAACATACGCGTTGAAGAAGAGGATATGGAACGGGGCTTTCAACGGATCGGCACGATGTACAATATGCCGGTGGCCAAGGTCAAGGAGTTCTTCCGCAAGCGGGAGGACATTCTCCCCTTTGTCAATGAACTGTTGAACGAAAAAATTCTCACTTTTCTTAAAGAACAAGCCGTTTTTGTCGAGCCTGCGCCAACCGCCGGCGAAGTGGGCGGCGGAGAAAGCTGAAACCGCCCGCTTGCCTGTACCGGTAAAGGCATTATAATTGGCCTATCCGCTGGTATGCTGGCTGGAGAGGTTGCGACGGCTGTTCAATCAGAGCGACTGCATGAGGATCAATGCCTTTTGCAGTCGCCTCGTTTCTAGGAGTGGCATCTATGAATCTGGTACCGATGGTGGTGGAGCAGAGCCCGCGCGGCGAGAGGGCCTATGATATCTACTCGCGGCTGCTCAAGGAGAGAATTATCTTTCTCGGCTCCGGGGTAAATGACGATGTGGCCAACGTCATCGTTGCCCAGCTGCTTTTTCTTGAGGCGGAGGATCCCGATAAGGATATCACCTTCTACATCAACTCCCCCGGCGGGTCGGTAAGTGCTGGGCTGGCCATCTATGATACCATGCAGTACGTCAAGTGCGACATTGCCACCCTGTGCATGGGACAGGCCGCCTCGATGGGCGCCTTTCTCCTTGCCGCCGGGGCCAAGGAAAAGCGCTATTCCCTGCCCAATGCCCGGATCATGATCCATCAGCCGATGGGCGGCTTTCAGGGACAGGCTACCGATATCGATATCCAGGCCCGGGAGATTCTCCGCCTCAAAGATGACCTCAACCGCCTCCTCGCCAAACATTCCGGCCAGCCGCTGGAACGGATCAGCCAGGATACCGAGCGCGACTACTTCATGAGTGCGCTTGAGGCGAAAAACTATGGTATTGTTGACCGGGTACTGGTTAACCGGGAAGAGTTGGTACCGTAGAAATTCACTCTTTTCCGTTGAATTTCATCAAGGTACCTCTCCCCGCCGTGATTGGCGGGGATCAGAGAACCTGAGTTGCGGGCGCAGGCCTGTACTAATCAAGGTAGAGTAGCGATGGACAAAGAGAACAGTGACGGACCCGAATGCCGGTGCTCCTTTTGTGGCAAGAATCAGGAAGAGGTGGAGAAACTGATTGCCGGGCCGGATGTCTATATCTGCGACGAGTGTATTGATCTGTGCAACGAGATTATCCTCGACAAGGATGGCGGCGAGAAGGGGAAAGAGGAGGAGGCGCCTGTTTCGTTGAAGCCGGCGCAGATCAAGGCCCACCTCGACGATTATGTCATCGGCCAGGAGTACGCCAAGAAGGTCCTTTCCGTCGCCGTTCATAATCACTATAAACGGATCGATGCCCCGCGCGACGATGACTTCGTCGAATTGCAGAAATCAAACATCATCCTGATCGGCCCGACCGGCTCCGGGAAAACCCTGGTCGCCCAGACCCTGGCGCGGATTCTCAACGTGCCGTTCTGCATGGCTGATGCCACCACCCTTACCGAGGCGGGTTATGTCGGCGAGGATGTCGAAAACATCCTGGTCAGTCTGCTCCAGGCCTCCGACTACGATGTCGAGCGGGCGCAGCGGGGGATCATCTATATCGACGAGATCGACAAGATCGCCCGGAAATCGGACAGCCCCTCGCTGACCCGGGATGTCTCCGGCGAAGGGGTGCAGCAGGCCCTGCTGAAAATTATCGAGGGCACCAACGCCTCGGTCCCACCGAAAGGGGGGCGCAAGCACCCCCAGCAGGAGCTGGTGCAGATCGACACCACCAATATCCTCTTTATCTGCGGCGGGGCCTTTGTCGGCCTCGATGCGGTGGTCAGCCGGCGCAGCGGCTCGAAATCGATCGGCTTCGGTGCCCGGGTGCGGGGAGAGGAGAAGAAAAAGGTCGGCGAACTGCTCAAACTCGTCCAGCCCGAGGATCTGCTCAAGTTTGGGCTGATCCCGGAACTGGTCGGGCGGTTGCCGGTTATCGCCACCATGGAAGAGCTGGTGGAAGATGATCTGGTGCGGATCCTCAAGGAACCGAAAAATGCCCTGACCAAACAGTACCAGAAGCTCTTTGAGTTTGACGGCATCAGTCTGCGCTTTACCGAAGGGGCGCTCACCGCCATCGCCCAGAAGGCGCTCAAACGCAAATCTGGAGCCCGGGGACTGCGCTCGGTCATGGAGGAGGCGATGCTCGACGTGATGTACGATCTGCCTTCCCGGGAGGGGGTGCAGGAGTGTGTGATCAGTGAGCAGGTAATCACCCAGGGCGACTATCCAGTAGTGCTGTACCAGAACAAGCCCGATGAGAAGCTGAAGATCGCCTGACCCCGGTTTATTACGTAACGGAATACGATGGAAAAAGGAGAGCGTGTGACCAAACTTTACCCCCTGATGCCGCTTCGCGATATCGTCATTTTTCCCCATATGGTTGCGCCACTGGTGGTCGGCCGGAAACGGTCGATCCTTGCCCTGGAGGACGCCATGGAGAAAAAGACCGATATCCTCCTGGTTACCCAGAAACGGGCCACCGTTGACGAGCCGGAGCCGGAAGATCTGCACAACTGCGGGACCCTGGCAACGGTGATGCAGCTGCTGCGGCTCCCCGACGGGACGATCAAAGCCCTGGTCGAGGGGAAGGTGCGGGCGAAAGTGGTCTCCTATGTACCCCATCCGGTTTTCCTCCAGGCTGAAGTTGAGGAACGGGGTGACGATACCGAGGCGACCGATGCCCTGCTCGCCTATGAGCGTGAGCTCCGGAAATTTTTTGAAGATTTTGCCACAACCAACAAAAAAATCGCTAGGGAGGTGATCAACTCCCTGAAAAACATCGAGAACCCCCAGAAGATTCTCAACATCATCTGTGCCCACCTGCCGATCAAGAGCGAGGAAAAACAGGAAATCCTCGAGACCGAGCCGTTTATCGCCCGGATGGAGAAGGTGTTGTTGATCCTCAATCGGGAGATTGAGCTGGCCGAGCTGGAAAAAAACATCAACGCCAAGGTCAAGGTACGGATGGGCAAAACCCAGCGCGACTACTACCTCGGCGAGAAGGTCCGGGAAATCCAGAGCGAGATGGGCCAGAACGAAAACGGCCTGGATGAGCTGGGTGAACTCGAGGAGACCATCAAGGCGAAAAGCATGCCGGAGATGGCCCGGGAAAAGGCGCTCAAGGAACTGAAGAAACTGAAAAGCATGCCGCCGATGTCCGCCGAGACCACGGTGGTGCGCAACTATATTGACTGCATTGTCAGCCTTCCCTGGGATAAGAAAAGCCGGTCGAAGATCGATATCACCAAGGCGGAAAAGATCCTCAACGAAGACCACTACGGTCTTGACAAGACCAAGGAACGGATCCTCGAGTACCTCGCGGTGCAGTCCCAGGTCAAGCGGATCAAGGGGCCGATTCTCTGCCTGGTTGGCCCGCCGGGGGTGGGCAAGACCTCGATCTGCAAGTCGATCGCCCGGGCAATGAACCGCAAATTTGCCAGGCTCTCCTTAGGTGGGGTGCGTGATGAGGCGGAGATCCGTGGCCACCGGCGCACCTATATCGGGGCGATGCCGGGGAAAATCATCCATTCGATGCAGAAGGTCGGGGTGGCCAACCCGGTGTTCTGTCTTGATGAAGTCGACAAGATGTCGATGGATTTCCGCGGCGACCCCTCCTCGGCGCTGCTCGAGGTGCTCGACCCGGAGCAGAACGTCGCCTTTAACGACCACTATCTCGATATCGACTACGATCTCTCCGAGGTCTTTTTTATTACCACCGCCAACAATCTCCACGGCATTCCGGTACCCCTGCAGGACCGGATGGAGATCATCCAGATCAGCGGCTACACCGAAGAGGATAAACTGAAGATTGCCGAAGGCTATCTGATCCCCAAACAGCTGGAGCAGAACGGCTTTCGCCGGGGCGATATCCAGCTTACCGCCGGAGCGGTGATGGAGATCATCCGCCGCTATACCCGGGAGGCCGGAGTGCGCAATCTGGAACGGATTATCGCCTCACTCTGCCGGAAGATCGCCCGCCAGCGGCTGAAGAAGAGGATGCCGCGGAAAAAATACCGCCTCACCGCCCAATCGGCGATCAAATTCCTCGGTACCCCGAAGTACCGCTACGGCCTGGCCGAGGAGAACGATGAGATCGGCCTGGCCACCGGGCTAGCCTGGACCGAGGTCGGTGGCGAACTGCTGCAGATCGAGGCCACCCTGATGACCGGATCCGGCAAACTGATCATTACCGGCAAACTGGGTGATGTGATGCAGGAGTCGGCCCAGGCGGCGCTCAGCTATGTCCGCTCCCGGGCCAAAGTCCTCGGTCTCGAGGAGGACTTCTACCAGAAACTCGATATCCATATCCACGTCCCGGAGGGGGCAATCCCCAAAGACGGGCCGTCGGCGGGGATCACCATTGCCACCTCGCTGGTTTCGGCCCTGGTCAAGGCGCCGGTGAAGCATCAGCTGGCAATGACCGGGGAGATCACCCTGCGCGGCCGGGTGCTGCCGATCGGCGGGCTGACCGAGAAGCTGCTTGCCGCCAAGCGGGGCAATATCACCCATGTGCTGATCCCCAAAGACAACGAGCGTCAGCTCCAGGACGTCCCATACAAGATCAGGAAATCACTGACTATCGAGCTGGTCAACCATATGGACGAGGTGCTTGGCCAGGCCCTGGCCTTCGAGCCCGGCAAAGGTCTGTTGCCGAATCCATCCTGAGAAACCTTTTTTCGTTGACGGGGTTGGGGGAAGTTGGTAAATAGACCTTCACCGTTTGCTTGGGCCACGGGCGGCTAGCTCAGCTGGGAGAGCATCGGCCTTACAAGCCGAGGGTCACAGGTTCAAGCCCTGTGCCGCCCACCACCAAGAACGGGTGCACAACAGATCCTGGAGCGGTAGTTCAGTCGGTTAGAATGCCGGCCTGTCACGCCGGAGGTCGCGGGTTCGAGTCCCGTCCGCTCCGCCAGAAAGAAATCAAGGGGTTACGAGGGCCACTCGTAAACCCTTTTTCTTTTTTCCACAGTTTTCCCCGCACTCTCAGCAGGACCAACCTGAAGATCAGAGCCTGGGAGGCTCAACCGCTGCCATTCGTCTTTGCCATGGCGATTTGCCTGATCGGGGTGGTCGTGCTTACAGTATCC
>JAZBOD010000217.1:0-2311 GCA_036350955.1 Desulforhopalus sp.
CGTGTGCCACGGGTGTTTCCTCAAATTTGGTGAGCCATTTTGCAAAACGATCTATTCGCCCAAATTCGGCGTTATGCTCAAAATTTTATCTTCGGAATATCAACTATGCCAGTGGTAATTTTTTCTCATGCCTTGATTATCGACGAAAATCTGCATTTTGCAAAAGGCTCAGTAATGTTCACCAACCTGATCCTTAAACGGAGGCCGGTAGTCTGTCTGCTGGCCTTTCCAGCCTGACGAGAAGGCCTAACGTGCCGCAGCTGGATGGAAGGCCAGGCAGTCTGGGCAAGGGATTTTACTCTAGAAAATAACCAGGTTTTAGGAGGCAGCGAAAATGTCTGAAGTGGTGGCCTGCAAAATAGATGAACACCGGATAGGTGTCGAGCCCTATTTCCTACCGCGGGGTAGGGAGGTTGATATTGCTCTTGCCGCCTACACCAATCGCCTGCCCCTGCTCCTCAAAGGGCCGACCGGTTGTGGCAAAACCCGCTTTATGCAGTACCTCGCCTGGCGCCTTGGGCGTCCTCTGGTCACGGTTTCCTGTCATGACGATCTTTCCACCTCTGATCTGGTTGGGCGATATCTGGTACAGGGCAATGAAGCGGTCTGGCAGGATGGACCACTGACCATGGCGGTCCGTGCCGGCGCCATTTGCTATCTTGATGAAATTGTCGAGGCCCGTAAAGACACCATTGTAGTTATTCACCCGCTCACCGATAACCGCCGTGAACTTCCGGTGGAAAAGCAGGGCCGACTCTACCTGGCACCGGCGGAGTTCATGCTCGCAGTCTCCTATAACCCGGGGTACCAGAGCGTGTTGAAAGATCTCAAACCGTCTACCCGGCAGCGGTTTGTCTCGTTAAACTTTGACTATCCCGCCCCCGAACTCGAGGAGGAGATAGTGGCCCGTGAGAGCGGTGCCGACCGTCAACTGGCCGGCAGAATGGTGCAGCTGGCGGTGATGACCCGGGGACTCAAGGATTCGGGGCTGGCGGAAGGTGCTTCCACCAGATTGATCATTCAGACCATTGCCCTGGTCCAGGCGGGAATTGGCGAGGTGGATGCCTGTCGGGCAGGGATGGTGGAAAGCCTTACCGACGATGGCGAACTGCTTGCCGCCATGGATGAAATGGTCCTTTCTCTTTTTTAGTACCATAGAAATTCCCTCTTAGCTTTTTAAGAGGGAATTTCGTGATGGTACTTATCCCCGCTGTCGTTGGCGGGGGTGAGTACCGCGGAGTTTCAAATTACCCATTTTTAAGAGGGAATTTCGTGATGGTCCTTATCCCCGCTGCCGTTGGCGGGGGTGGGTAGTGCGGAGGTTGAAATTCTTCTATGTTCATGAGGGAATTTGGTGATGGTCCTTATCCCCGCTGCCGTTTGCGGGGGTGAGTACCACCGAGGTTCACATCCATAAAATACCTATCCCGTTCACCGGGTGAGATCAATGGCAACACTTGAAGAGCACAAGGCCGCATTTTTCCGGGCGGTACTTCCGGCACATCCCAACGAGTGGGATGTCGACGAAGTGTTCAGCCATCTGGCCGGATTGGACAGTGACAGCCGCGAACTTCTCCTCAGCCATGTTCCGGCCATCTGGCCGGTAAGCCACAGCCTCTGCTTCGCTTATCTGACTGACGGCTGTCAGGCCTTGGCCGCTCTGCCCCCAGACCTTCTGCCGGAGTGGGTACGGCAGGTGCTGGCGGCCTATGAGCGCCGTGGTTTGATCGGGGCGCGGGAGTTCATGGCCGAGGTGGACCGGCATTTTCTTGCTCCCCTTCGCGGTGAGGCCGGGCTGAGTTTTCCCGCCATCGCGCCCCTGCTGCTCTGCTATATCCGCGGGGTTTCCGGGCAACCACTAGAGTTGGCCGAAGGCAGCCTGCCGGCAACCGATACGCAAACGATTTATCTGCCGGAGTATCTCGACATATTTCCGGAAAAAGCCGCCAATGCCTTGCTCTACAAACTGCTGGTCAGCCTGCAGTGGCTCCACATCCGATCCGGCGTTTACCGTAATACTGGAGCAGATGAGACCCTTGCCGTTCTGGCCGATTACCGGCAGGATGGACAACTGGCGCGAGATCTTTTTGCTGTGCTTCGTTTTCGTGACGCTTTTGCGGCGATGGTCCAGACTCTTCCCGGGCTCGCCCGGGCCGCTCGAGAGCCGGTGCTGCAGATGGTTGCCATGATCTCTGCTGGGGGAGGAGAAAAGGGGCGCTGCCAGGCGCTGCAGGGCGCGCTGGGTGCTGCTCTAGAGCCGCAGGGTTCGCTGGAGCGACCAAATATGCCTGATAATGACCGGCTGGCAAAG
>JAZBOD010000218.1:0-2364 GCA_036350955.1 Desulforhopalus sp.
GAAGGTGATGAAGATCCCCAGGCCGCCGGCGAGGTGGCTGGCCAAAAAGCCGAGGGAGACCAGGACCAGCAGCCGCCAGATATGGATTGCCACCCCGTAGAACTTGATCAGGGTGCGTGGCGCAGGGGTGGGGTCGCTGATGCCGAGGAAAAAACTGGCCATCCGGGCCTTTACGAAGTGGAGGCCCTGCTGGTAAAGGTTGGGAATGCCCAGCAGGTCGGAGAGCACATAGTAGCCGTCAAAACGCATCAGCGGATTGGCGTTGAACAGCAGCGAGCTGACTCCGGCAATAATCACGGTGTTGTGGGCGATGAAACCGCCGGGGGAGTCGGGTGAGTGGGCCCAGATCAGCAGGGCGACGAAGGCGACGCCAAGTTCACTGAACATCCCGGCCACCGCCACGTGAATCCGCTGCCACTTCGAGGGGAAGCGCCACGACGACGTGGCGTTGACGTAGCTCAGCGGGATAAAGAGAATCAGCAGCACCCCAGCCTCATAGACCCGTCCGCCGTAGCGGTAACAGGCCAGAGCGTGGAACAGCTCATGGAGCACCTTCAGCGCGAACCAGATCAGCCAGATCCACAGCAGGTTGGCGGTGCTGAAAAAGCCCAGGCTCTGCCCGATGAAGGCCGGCCATTCGGTGACCAGGGTGGCTATGGCCAAAAACGCTGCCGCCAGCCACAGCGCGAGAAACGGCCCGCCGACCAGCCAAAAGAGAAAGCCGCAGTGCCGCAGCAGGGGGTCGGGATTGAACAGCGGGATTTTGAAGGTGATCAGGTTGAGGCGCTGGAGGCTCTTGAGTTTGGCCAGCGCTTTTTCCTGGGCGATCGCCCCAAGCAGCGGCGCGGCATTGTCGGCCTGCAGCAGCTGCCGGGAGGCGAGCCAGGTGAAGATGGTCTGGGCCTGCTCCGGGGTGAAGGTCACCCCGCTTTTCTCGGCGACCATTTCGAGCAGCTCCGGCAGGCTGTCGGCCTGGTCGAGGCTGCTGATCAGCAGGTACTCTTCCCGGCCAACCCGAAAGAAAAGGTTGCGCACCGGGTCTTCAATGATATAGAGGGTTCGGCGGTTTTCCTGAACCGGGGTGAAGAGCAGGTCGCTGCGCGGGCGGGGGAGGGGGGAGGTGGTCATTGTCCCGGCCTAAAAGATCTGGTCGGCCAGACCGCGCAGGGTGTGCCAGGGCTTGCGGAACAGCTGCCAGCCTATCGGCCGCCAGCCCGCGGCGATTTTTGCCTCGCCGCGCATGCCGGGCCGCAGCAATCCCTCGGCATTGTCAAACTGCAGTCTGGCGAGAAAGACATTGCTGTTGCCCCGGATCTGCGATTTTGGCACGATCTGGTCGATACTGCCCCGCCAGCTGGTATCGGGATAGGCGGTAAAGCGGATCTGCACCGGTAATTCGGTGGTGACCAGGGCGATATCCCGTTCCGGCACCGAGATTTCCACCTCCATCCGGGCCAGCGGCGCGATCTCAAAGAGGATCTGCCCCCGGTTTACCGGGCTGCCTTCGGCCCGCTTCAGGTCGCCGCTGAGGACGATGCCGGCAATCGGGCTGGTGATGGCCAGGTGCTGCTGTTTTTCTCTGATCTGGCTGAGCTGTGCCTCAAAACGCTGGCTGTCGAGCTGGGCGATCTGCGCCAGGGCGGTCTCCCCCGTTGCCAGATACTGGTCCCGCAGCTTTGCCGCCTTGTCCCGTTCGGCGGTGAGCCCACCCAACTGCAGCTCGAGTTCCCGGCCGTCGAGGTGGGCGAGCACCGCCCCGGCCTGGAGCTGATCGCCGGGCTGAACGAGGACTTCCTGGAGGATGCCGTCGAAACGGCTGACAATGGCCCGGCTACTCACCGGCTGGGTGACGCAGTCGGCACTGATCCGAAACGGCAGGGGCACCAGGGTGACGAGGACCAGGGCAGCGGCACCGAAAAGAGAGAACAGCAGCCGCCGCCGGCCGAACGGGCTGTGCAGGTTGTCCCCGGTCAACGTCCCCCCACGCAGGCGCTGGGGCTGCACTGCCCTCGCCAGCACCGCCGCGAGCAGCGGCGCCGTCTGGTGCAGCCGGCCATAGAGCCGGTCTCGCGCTTTACTGCTGTCCCAGAGCAGGACGAGGACGCCGTTGACCGGTTTATCGGCCATTTTCAGCGGCAGGGCGAGCAGCTGGCCGGCGCGGATGGATGCCGCCGCCTCGGCAAGAACCGGCGAAGACTCCGGGCCGCCCTTGCGCTCCGGCCAGGCGAGCATCCTCTCCCGGCTGACACACTCCCGCATTACCTTGCCGATGGTCCGGGCATAGTCGGTGCGCTGGTCGATGGTGGTGACATTGGCCAGGCTGCGCAAGTCCACCTGACCGGATGGGGAGACCGTGCCGATGGC
>JAZBOD010000219.1:0-6797 GCA_036350955.1 Desulforhopalus sp.
CCGGCAAAGCTGGTCAGTTCCATGGCGGTGGTAAACGGAACGGTCGTTTCGGCGCTGGTCAGAATAGGCAGTACCGGCAAAATTGGTCTGACCAGCTTCACCCCCTCTTGCCGGCGGATGGTCTGGAGGAGGTCATGGTCAAATTGGCTCTGCCGCAAGACGAAAAGCAGTGGCGGGTGGCTTGACTCCGGCCTGGGGAAAGTGCATCCGGCGCGCTCAAGCACAGTGATCAGGCCGGGTGGCGCCGCTTCCGCCCAGATTGCCAGGGCGTAGCAGTCGCCAAAAAAGGAGACGGGACGGTCATCGATTGCGGTCAGCTCAATCATCCCGCCACCGGTGGAGATCGCGGCCAGGCGATGCTCCTCTTCGCTGTTTCTCAGAGTGAGGTTGTAGGTGTTGGGGTGCTGGTCGCCGAAGTTGCCGGTGATGTACTCGACCTTCAAGCCAGCCTGCTGCAACTCCCGGCGGTATTCGGTCAGTCGTTGATCTGCGGCGTCAAAGCCGAGCAGTCCGCCACTCAGGCCCATGGCTGAACCCTGGGAGAGATAGGTGGTCGGCAGAGAGCCGGCACGGTCAAAATAGACCCTGACCTCGCTGAGGGCGCCTGCCATCAGCTCTCTGCCGATCCTGCCGATGCGCACGGCTGCGGCGCTGTGTGAACTGGACGGACCACGCATTACCGGGCCGATGACATCGTTGAATATGCTGGGAATCGACATGTTCTGTTCCTCAGTTGTCGGTATCGGGCCGGCTTGTCAGGGGGCAATCCGGGTAGGGCCCATACCCGGAAGAGATCCAGCCAGTACAGATCAGCTGGCCTTAAAATAATCGGAAAATGAGCATTTTCCCGGGGAGGTGATTGTCATCCCACCGGCGCTATGTCGTTTGACATCCATGCTTTCCCCGGGTAGGTTGAAAGGGTTTGCCGGAGAGTTGCTGGTGGCGCCGCCGCCGCAATCACCTCGCTGTCAGCAGAAAAGCTCTAACCAGTCGAAAAGAGCCGATTCTCAACCTGCATAATCGCCATAATGGATCCGGTTTGCCGGATGCCCTAAGGGGGAGCACATCAGCCATGAAAGAGTATACCATAAGGATTATCAGTGCCAGGGATATCACCCGCTGTATTGATATGCAAGAGTCGATCACCGCGATGGCTCAGGCCTTTCGGGCGGTGAGTGCCGGTGAGGCGGTCATGCCGGTGCGCACCAGTCTGGCCGTCGACGATCACGGGGTGGCGCTGTTCATGCCGGCCTATCTGCCTGGGTGCGGACAGATAAGCCTGAAGACGGTCATGGCCTTCCAGGACAATCCTCGCCGGGGCCTGCCGGCAATACACGCATTGGTCCAGCTGTTTAACGCGGCAACCGGGCAACCCCTGGCACTGATCGACGGTGAACAGCTGACGGCTCTGCGCACCGGCGCTGCCAGCGGTTTGGCAACGCAACTGCTCGCTGCTGACAGTGCCGAAAGCGTGGCGGTGATCGGTGCCGGCGTTCAGGGGAGAACCCAGCTGGAGGCGGTCTGCAGGGTGAGGAAGATCAAGAGAGCCTATGTTATCGATCTCTCCCGGGAGGCGATGGAGCTGTTTGCCAGGGAGATGAGCAGCAGGCTCTCTTTGGAGGTGCTTCCGGCAACCGTGGATATCCTTGGCGAGGTGGAGATCATCTGTACGGCGACTGCGTCACGTACGCCGCTCTTTCCCCATGCCCTGCTCAAACCGGGGGTACACATCAACGCCATCGGTGCCTTTCGCCCGGAGATGTGTGAGATTCCCCCGGAAACCGTGAAGCAGGCCAGGGTTTTTGTCGACCAACGTGCGGCGTGCCTGCAGGAAGCGGGAGACCTGATTCAGCCTCTTTCGGCGGGCCTGATTGACAAAAACCATATCCGGCGGGAACTGGGAGAGCTGCTGGTTGATGCCGGCTCGGCAAAGGGGCGGCAGAACGACGAAGAGATTACCCTCTTCAAGTCGGTGGGGGTTGCCGCCCAGGACCTGGTTGTCGCTTCATTGATCTATGCCCGGGCATCAGAGGGCAATATCGGCACGGAGGTGCAGCTCTGATTGAGTCGCCAGTTCGTGCCGCCGTCCGAAAACCGCTAGCCGGCCCTGAGATGGTCCGGCTAGCGTGCCTTCACGAAATTCATTCATGGATCGGGCCACCCCTTCTTCTTCGCGGTTCTTGAAAGCGCCCCGAAAGCCATGGCGACGAGAAAGGCGAAAGGCGACCAGGTGGTAATCGCGGCGAGAAAAAAGGCGAAACAGAGCACCGTAAAGAGATTCCGATAAAAATTCATCCCGTCAATTTACCATGGCGTGCCCATTATGTAATGCGGCAGAAAGAGCGAGATTTTCGGGAAAAGAACCACCACGGCGAGCATCGGAATCCAGCAGAGCAAAACAAACCACAGGCATGGTCTCATCATCTCGTCGATCGGTGCGTTCCCCAGTCTTCCCGAGAGGTAGAGCACCGGTGCTGCCGGTGGGGTTATACAGCCCAGGCCGGTATTGACCCCGACAATTGCCGCATAGTGAATCGGGTTGAAACCCAATTCGACAATGATCGGCATGAGGATCGGTGTGGTGAGCACGACCACGCTGATATCATCCATCAGCATGCCCATCACGACCAGGAAGAGATTGATCATCAGCATGATGATCACCGGGTTATCGGAGAGCGCGTAAAATACCGCGAGCAGTACCCCGGGCAAATCTTCGAGGATATAGAGGCGGCTGAGCATCGAGACCGAATAGAGCATCACCATGATCACCCCGGTGGTGATTGCCGACTCAACAATCACCTCGTAGGAATTTTTCAGGTTGAGCCCCTTGTAGACGAAGAGTCCGACCGGAATCGCATAGAGCACCGCCATCGCCGAGGCCTCGGTGGTAGTAAGGATGCCGCCGTAGATTCCACCGAGGACAATGAACGGCAGCATCAGTGCCGGCAGGGCCAGTCGGCCTCGTTTCCTGAAAAGCTCGACCTTCTGGGCGGTCGTCCGTTTTGCGGCAACGAATATGGTAGTGTTTTTTCTGAGCAGCCACCAGTTGACCAGACAGAGCAAAATAATGGTCATGAAGCCTGGAATGACCGTGGCGAGAAAGCATGCCAGCACCGACTGGCCACTTATCCAGGCAAAGATGATCAGCGTCGCATTGGGCGGGATGAGCAGGCCAAGCAGCGAGGCGTTGGCCAGCAGGGCTGCGGCCAGCCCCCTGGGATACCCTTCCTTTTCAAATCGGGGAAACATGATCGAGCCGACGCAGGAGAGGGTGGCGCAGGCAGCGCCGCAGATCGAGCCGACAACCGCGCAGGAGATGACCGCGACAATTCCCAGGCCGCTGCGCAGATGGCCGGCAAAAACATCGACGAAGTCAATGAGCTTCTCGCCGATCTTGCCCCGCTCCATGACCCCTCCGGCGGTGATGAACAGGGCAATGGCGATCAGCGAGACCGAATTCATCTGGGCATAACCATAGGGGAGCAGTTGCGAGGCAGCATAGCCCTCCCCCGCCGGTCCGCCGAAAAAGATCAGCCAGGCGGCAGAGGCCATGAAACTGACTGGCACCGGAACGCCAATGATCAGGCAGAAAATCAGGATCAGCAGAGCTAAGAAAATCATCAGGTTGCCCTCCTCAGCAGTCTCCCGGTACTTTGCAACAGGTCCCGGAGAAAATAGTAGGCCATAAAGGATAATCCCAGAAAAACCGAGAGATAACCAACCCAGAAGCTGATCCGCCAGATGGTGCTTTTGGGGATGGCGATACCGGTGCCGAGTGGGCCCGTGAAACCGAACATGAAAAACTCATAACCGTACCAGACAAACAGCAGACAAACGCCGAGGGTGATCAGGTCTTTGAGAAAAACTAAAAATCTTTTCAGGTATCCTGGTGGCACATAGGCCTGGACAAGGTCGGCGGAAACATGGGTGCGGTTATAGGCGCCGATTGCCGCACCCATAAAGTAGAGCCAAAAGGCTATCAGTTTTACCCACTCTTCATAGCCGTAGAGGTCGCCTTTGACGATGTAGCGGAAAAAAGCGGCGGCACAGATGATCAGGGTTAAGGCAATGCTGGCGGAGAAACAGATGAGGGAAAGGCCGTTTACGGCTATGCGGTCGAACCAGTTTTTTGGTGCATTGAGAGGGATAATGCACTCTGGCAAGGCGGTGCAAGTGGATTCATCGTTGTGACCTGACACGGATAACCCCCCTTGGCAAGCGGTATGCCCCCCGGGGCAGGATCGTCCTGCCCCGGAGGTCATATCTTAAGGATAAAGAAGACGTTGCCCAACTGGTGGAGATTACTTCGGCGCCAGCTCCTGGCGGAACTCGTCCATCAGCTCCTTGGTCATGTTGTTTTCCAGCTGGGTCCAGGTTGAGGCACTTGCCTTCATGATCGGCACCAGCTCTTCCTTGGTATAGGTAAAGACTTCAATACCTTTCTCTTTCATCAGCGCCATATAGTGTTCGTCAAGATTTTTGGCATTTTCGATACTGGCGATGGTCGCCCGGGCAAGAACGTCCTGGATGATCGCCTGGTCTTCCGGCTTGATTTTTTCCCAGGTTTTGGCACTGATCATGTAGTTGAGAACTTCAAGAGAGTAGTTGGTCATGTACCAGTACTTGAGAACATCGCCGAGAGCGGTGTATGCTGCGGCAACAGGATAGCCGTTCACCCCGTTGACCACGCCGGTCTGGATGGCCTGATAGACATCGGCATAGGGGATGGTGACGGTGCGATAGCCCATCGCCTCAGCTGCCAGCTTGTACACGTCCATATTGGGAACGCGGATGAGAACATCCTTGTCTACTGCAGGATTGAGCGGATCATTGGCCGGCTTGGTGGTTCCGGTGCCGATCATCCCCTCGACAAAGAAGCCAAGGAGCTTGACGCCAAGCCGGGAATTGAATTCGTCCATCTTTTTGAACATCCAGCCATCACTGGCGAAGACCTTTTTCACATCTTCGTAGTCGCCGACAAAGCCGTTGATGTAGATCAGTTCCATCCTCGGGTCAAACTGGCTGGGTACCGAGATGGCTGACATGTCGATGGTGCCGCGGATCTGCTCTTCGTAGACCAGGCTGTAGTCGCCCAACTGGTTGGCAGGATATACTTTGACCTCAATCCGCCCGTCGGTTTTTTCAGCAATTTCCTTGGCAATTGCCTCCATCTGTTTGCTCGCCGGGTGATCGACAGAGTTTTGTCCGGCAAACTTGAGAATCATTTCCGGTGCGGCGAAAGCGGCACTCCCGCCGGCGACGACAAGCAGATTGACCAGAGTGACAGCAATGATAGCTTTGACTGGTTTGAACATTTCAGGCTCTCCTTTAGATGTGTAATGAACAATAAATTCCATCTGTTAAGTTACGATCTAACTGTTTTCACCCCCTTTCCCATGAGTTCGAATAAACGGTTTCGGACGAGAGCGGCCAACCCTGACCTGGTATCTGGCCCATTGGCAACGCTCACCCCGGTAAACAGGCTGAGTACCTTCAGGTAAAGGTATTCGCTGAAGCCCAGAGGCCGTTTCAGGTATGCAGTGCGGCCGGTAATGTAGCGACCCGGTGGTGTTCCTTGCAGGGCAGGGTCGAGTTAACCATTTGTAATTTCAATAAATTTATGAAATCCAGCAAGCTTTGTCCCTCTAAAGTAGCACGCCGAAGGAAAATTGTATACCAAAAATGTACTACAAGAATTGTATACCAAAAGAGAACGGTATACGACCTCTTGTTGCTTTTGGCAGCCTGAATGTCCGTAGTTATACCCTGTTCACCCCCATTGCTCAACAAAACGATTGTCCGCTCTCGTTATCGGAAGAGGGCTGATCTCTTCACGGCTCTCTGCTGAACTGACCTTGGGGGCTCCTGTCTCGCGACCAGAGTAACGCGGGCTGGCAAATCAGTTAAGCGGTCTCGCTTTTGCTGGAAAGAGCTCCTGGTAGAGGATCGATCCGACAATCAGAAAGAGGCCGATAAAGGTTGCCAGATGAATCTGTTCACCGATAATTGCCCAGAGAAAAACCAGGGAAAGAAAAGGGGAGATGTAGATCAGATTGCCGACCCGTGCTGCGGTGCTGCTCAGTTGCAGGGCGGTCAACCAGAGGACGAAGGTGATGCCCATTTCAAACAGCCCGATATAGGCAAGCGGCAGAAAAGCTCTGGCAGGGGGCAGGGTTAAACCGCCAAACAGCGGACTGAAGAGCACGCAGTAGCAGACCCCGAAACAAAAGCCGAGGAAAAGTTTGATAACCGGTTCCTGGCCGTCCCGGGCGTTGAGCAGCCAGTAGAAGGCCCAGATGATTGTCGAAGCAAAAGCCAGGACGATGCCGAGCCTGCTGAGCCCCTGTAAGCCGCCGAGTTGCCCCTTGGTGGCAATGATTATCGCCCCGATAAAGCTGACGATAATGGCGAGTAGTTGGGTTCTGCTCAGTTTCTGTTTGAGCAGGGGCACGGAAAGAAGGGTCAGCGCCAGCGGCCAGCCGTAATTGAGTGACATGGCAATCTGCCCGGGGAGGAGGGCATAGGCTTTAAAGAGCACGATGTAGTAAAAAAAGGGATTGATAAAGCCGAGGAGGGCGGCCTTGCCGACCTGCCTGGCGGAGACCCGGCGAAGCTCGGCCAGCTTTCCCTGGATGATGACGATAACCAGAAGCGCCAGAGTAGAAACGATTGCCGCATAGAAGAGCAGGATATAGGGGGTGACATGCTTCAGGGCAATCTTGAAGGCGGAGGCGGCGGTCGCCCAGAAGAGCACCGCGACGATAGTGAGGAGATAGGCTTTGGTCTGTTGTTGCATC
>JAZBOD010000220.1:0-13025 GCA_036350955.1 Desulforhopalus sp.
GAGGCCGGCAGACGGGCCATCCCTGGCCCGGCCGCCGGTTGCGGACGTCCTGTCCGCAACCCTTCGGGCCCTGTTCTCCGGCCTGCCGGACCTCCCAGCGATGCAGCCTCCACCAAGGCCGATAAGTCTGCCGGCTAAAACGTCACCTTTTCTGCTCGTGCCGCTATTGCGGCAAACCCCTCCCGCCAGGCGCTTCCCCCTTCGGCCTCGGCGAGCAGCACCGCGAGGTGGCGGGGGACAACCCCAAGGTGCCGATTGCGGCCAAGGCCGGTGAGGCAGGAGGGGCAGTTGGTGGCGTAGATGGTGCCCGGGGCAGGTTCTGCCGCGGTCGTCGACTGGCGCTTGCGGCTCAGCATGGCCTGGGAGATGTCCGGGCGGGAGACTGCCAGGGTCCCGGCCTCGGAACAGCAGTTGGCCACCGGGACGACATCCTGATAGAGGCGGCGAAGAAGATTTTCGCCGTTGCCATTACAGGAGTCGTGGCATGGGCGGTGATAAAGTACCCTGGCCGACCGTTTAGGCCCAAATGCCGCGCCGGTCCTTTCCATGATATAGGAAGAGATATCCTCGATCTGGCACTCGAAAATCTCCGGGCAGCCTGTTTCCTCCAGAGATTCCCGGCAGGTACCGCAGCTCACCAGAAAAGCGTCAAAGACCAGATGGCCAAGCATTTCCCGGATCTGGGAGAGAATAATGGTGTTGCGCAGAGCAATCTCCGCCGCCATTTTCTTTTTGGCATTGACCCGGGCGGGGAAGCCGCAGCAGATTCCGGGTGGGGGGAGGATGACCCGGATCCGGTTGTTTACCAGGAGCGAGAGGGCGGCCATGGCGATATCGGTGTAGAGGCGCTCTGAGCCACAGCCGGGGAAATAGAATACCGTTCGCTCGATTGTCGCCTCAGGGGTGAAGAGCAGCGCTTCATGGTCGGAGCAGCGGGGCAAAAGATTGGCCAGTGGTTCGGCAGCGACGCTGGGCATTGATGACTGCAGCAGGTCGAACGGTTTGAAGTGACTCTCTTTGACCGCCTGCGGCACTTTGCTGTAGGCCCGGTGCGCCAGTCGCTGCAGGGTCCCACCCCCTTGGACCACGGCTTTACGAAAGATGGTGTTGACCGTGCGGTTTCTGTTCTTCAGGTAGAAGAGGGTCAGGTGGGTGAGGGGGGCGGTATGCTTGTACCCCAGATCGCTGAGCAGTTCTCTCTCAAGGATCGATACCTCGGCGGTGTCGATGTCAACCGGGCAGGGGGCCAGACACTTACGGCACATGGTGCAGTGATCGGCGATCTCTTCGAGGTTGCGGAGTTGGGTAAAACGGGGCTGGTGGGAGCGCTGCACATCGTAGAGCATCGCTTCTATCAGGGAGGCGATCACCATGTTTTTGTTTCTCGGCGAGAAAAAGAGATCACTCCCCGGGTGGTGGACACAACAGACAGGCATACATTTCCCGCAACGGATGCATTTGGCGATCATTTCCGACAGCCGGGCAAGGGAGCCGTACTGGAGGATTTTCGCCTCGAGCTGGAGGAGATTGAATGAGGGGGTAAAGACCTTGTTGATAATCTCCGGGTCGCTGAGCATTCCCGGGTTCATCACTCCCTGGGGGTCGACCTCCCGGCGGTAGGCCTTGAGCTCTTCAAACCGGGTACTGTCGAGAAACTTCATCTTGGTGATGCCGATGCCGTGCTCCCCGCTCACCACCCCACCCAGCTCAACCGCTTTGGTCATAACCGCTTCGGCGGTCTGCTCGGCCCGAAGCATCATTGCCCGGTCGTTGGAGAAGACCGGGATATTGACGTGAATATTTCCGTCACCGGCATGCATATGGGTGGCGATCACGATCCTCCTGGCCCGCACTTCCTGGTGAATCCTTTCCAGGTTGGCGCTTACCCGGTGGTAGCCGCTGAACAGTTCAAGCAGGTTGGCCATCAGGTGGACAATGGTGCTGCCTTGTTGCAGTCTGTCGCGATCTTTGCTGGCTATTGCCGCAAGGGCGGCTTGACAGAGATCATTGGCTTTAGGAATTTTCGCCTCCAGCCAGTCAGGATCTTCGATCGGTTCGGCGGTGGCCAGGTAGCTGGTCATTGCCTCGATCAGCTGTTCCTGATTGTAGCGGTCCTCAGCGATGTTGCGCTCGCCGGCAAAACGGGCAAAATCGGCAAGTGCCGAGAGGGGCAGGACGATATCCTCGTTAAGCTTGAAGGCGTTGGTTCGTGCGGCGATTGCGCCAAGTCGTTTGCGGTCACGCCAGAACCGGGTGGCTTCGTCGGCGTCCTGGGCGGTGAACAGTTCGGTGTTGGGGTAGGGGAGTAAGAGCTGCTCCAGCCGACCTTTACCCCGGTGGATCTGCTCACTGCTGTGCCCGACCATGTCGATCAGCAGTACTGCTTTCGGGTGTTCGCTACGGGCCGCTTTGAACTTGTATTGGATAGCCTTGATGTACTCCTCGTCAAAATGCTCAAGGGCGATCAGCGCTTCTTCTCCCTGATTGACGAATTCCTGGGAAATGTCGACAATCACCCGGCTGGCCTCTTCCATATCCTCGCCAAAAAATTCCAGGCAAAAGGTGATTTTTTTCGGGTAGGCCGGATAGAGGATGAACTCGGCGGAGGTTATCACCCCATCGGTGCCCTCCTTTTGCAAGCCGGGCAGACCACGCAGCGCCTTGTTGGTGATATCCTTCCAGAGGCCTTTTTTGCGGATCTCGGTGCCGGCCAGCCGGATCTCTTTGATCAGCCGCTGCTGGTCGTCGACCACCTCAAAACAGACCTGGTCGTCGGGGAGGATCTTTCGTCGGGGATGATTCAGGCGGCGGACGGTGAGCAGACCTGCTCCGGGCATGGCAATCCGGTAGCTGAGGATGTTGTCGATCGCCGTTCCCCAAAGCACTGCGGTTTTCCCGCCGGCGTTCTCGGCTATATTGCCGCCGATGGTTGAGGCCCAGGCACTGGTCGGGTCGGTGGCAAAAACCAGTCCCTGGGCACTGGCAGCGGCCATCGCCTCGGAAGTGACCACCCCGGCTTCGACGCGGAGCACCGGCACCTCGGTTGACCGGTCAAACTGGGACAAAGGTCG
The DNA here is from genome assembly GCA_036350955.1 of Desulforhopalus sp. GTDB lineage: Bacteria > Desulfobacterota > Desulfobulbia > Desulfobulbales > Desulfocapsaceae > Desulforhopalus_A. The sequence continues at coordinate 3,072 of JAZBOD010000220.1, forward strand.
GCTGCCGACCGGGTCGATGGCGGTCAGCTTTTCGGTGTTGATCACCACGCACCCTTTGCTCAGTGGTACGCTGCCGCCGGTCAGCCCGGTTCCACCGCCCCGAGGTATCGCCTTCAAATTCAAGCCGGCGATGGCCTGGAGCAGAGCCGGCAGCTGTTCTTCCCGGGTCGGGCGGAGTACCGCCACGGGGAGATAGAGACGCCAGTCGGTGGCGTCGGTGGCATGGCTGATCAGCGCGAAAGGATCAAAACAGACATTGTCTCGGCCGATGATCGCCCCGAGCGTCGTCCGGATGGTATTCCGCTGGCGGTTGCCCTCGACCAGTTCCTGCTTGAGTTCTCCTAACCTTTCCCGGCAGAGGGAGACCAGGTGGAGTACCCGGGAACTGCGGCTGGCACCGACCCGGGCAATACCCGCGGCGGTTTCAATAATGTGCAGATCCTCTTCGGCGGTCTTGAAAAACTGCTCTCTCCGAGGCAGGGAATCGAGCAGTTCCTGGTAGAGGAAAGGGTTTCGCCTGAGGATGAAAAGGTCGCCCATGAAACGCATCACCAGCCGAGCGGAACGGCCGGTGATGCGCTGGCTGCGCAGTTCTTCGAGATCTTCCCACACCGCTGGGCCAAAGAGCAGCTCAATGATCAGTTTATCGTCGGCGGAGGTAAAATTATAGGGAATTTCGCGATAGTTTTCTTGGTGCATGGGGGAGATCTCTATGGTTATCAATTAGCCGCTGATGGTAAGGCAAACCCTCTGTCTACCATTTTTGGCGATGTTTGCCAGTATTTTTGGAAAAAGTGACCGGGGCAGGAAAGCCTTGCCGTTCTGGATTATAGAGGGTAAGAAGCCAGTTCTACGGGAGTTTTGTCCACCTTTTTAGCCATCACCCGCTTTTCACTGTTGCTCGCAGTAAAGCGGAAGGAACAGATTTATGAAAATACTGGTAATCAATTCTGGGAGCTCTTCGATTAAATTTCAATTGATCGCCATGGCCGGTGAGGTGGTACTGGCCACTGGCCTGGTGGAGAGGATTGGCTCAGCCGATGCAGAGATCCGTTGCCGCCTCCGTCCCGGCTCAGAGAATGAGCACTCAGTCAAAGCAGATGGCCTGGTCCCCGACCATCAGTCGGGAATGCGGCGGGTGGTTGAACTGCTCACCGATCGGCAAACCGGGGTTATCGCCGACCCCCAGGCAATCAGCGCCGTTGGCCATCGGGTGGTTCACGGCGGTGAAGATTTTCATCAGCCAACCCTGCTTGATGATGCGGTGTTAGCCGCGATCGAAAAAAATATCCCCCTGGCGCCCCTCCATAACCCGGCAAACCTTGATGGAATCCGGGTCTGTCGCGAGCTTTTTCCCGGGGTTCTCCAGATTGCCGTTTTTGATACCGCCTTTCACCAAAGCATTCCGCCCCATGCCTATCACTACGCTCTGCCCCATGAGTTCTATGAACGCTGGCGGATCAGGCGCTACGGTTTTCATGGCACTTCCCATAAATTTGTCGCCGGCGAGTGTGCCAGAGTGATGAGTCGTCCCCTGGCGCAACTCAATTTGATCACCGTTCACCTGGGCAATGGCTGTTCGATGACTGCCATTGAAAATGGCCGGAGTGTCGATACCAGCCTGGGGATGACCCCCCTGGAAGGGCTGGTAATGGGAACCCGCAGCGGCGATCTCGATCCGGCCATTCATGCCTTTCTCGCGAGAAACTGCGGGATGGACATCGAGGCCATTGATCGGCTTCTCAACCAGGAGTCGGGTCTGAAAGGACTCTGCGGCTTCAACGATATGCGCGACATCCATGCCGCGATAGCCGCCGGTGACCCGCGGGCAGAACGGGCACTGGCCGTGCAGACCTACCGCAACCGGAAATATATTGGTGCCTACCTGGCTGTGCTCGGTCGGGTTGACGCAATTGTCTTTACCGCCGGGATAGGGGAAAATGACCCGGTTGTCCGGGCGAAAAGCCTTGCGGGCCTTGCTCACTTCGGCATCGTTCTCGACGAAGAGGCCAACCGCCAGCGGATCACCGCGCCGACTTTGCTCAGCGCCCCTCAGAGTCAGGTGGAGATATGGGGGATTCCCACCAACGAAGAACTGGCCATCGCCCGTGAGGCCAAAGAACTGCTTGGCAGACGGTCAATTGGGCACTCATCTTGAGGTGAGCGTAACCTGGCACAGAGCGTATCGGGCCTCGGCAGAGCGATTCTCTTTTCACCTCGGCTGGTGCTTAGACCAGGCGGCTTTGCGCTGGTTTTGCCGCTGGTAGATCTCCTGCAGCCGGCGGTGATCGGCTGACAGAGCCGTCCAGGAGGAAGCCCCGGTCAACCCGGGAAAACGCAGGTTGCCGCCGAGCACCGCCTCAGCTCTTGCCAGTTCATCTTCACGGTAAAACAGCCCCAGATTCTGACGGTAGGCGCTGAATTGCTCGCCCCGCGACTCGAGGAGGAGGATGGTCTGCAGCAGTTGAAAGAGCCGCAGGCGGTTATCGGCGAGCACTCCCTGGTCAAGACACCAGCTGCACCAGGCAAGAGCACCCTCTCTGCGGCCAATGGCCAGCTGCAGCAGGGCTTTGAGTTCGCCGAGGGTGAGCCCGGCCCAGGCCGAGTCGGGGGGAAAAAGAACGCCGATGGCCTCGGCGACCAGTTGCCGGTCGCTCAGCGACAGGCTGTCGATCAGCAAGAGGAGTTTGGCCAGTTCCTCCTTCCCCTTTTTCGTCAGATCAAGGAGTTCTCCGCGGAGTTGCCCAGCGCTTGCCCGGTTGTTGTAGAGCAGGTCATCGACGGGGTAGATCTCCGACATTCCCGGCACCACCAGCCGGCAGGTGTAGATGCCGCAGTGGCGGTATTCGGCGCGATAAACGGCAAAGCCGCGGGTGTGGACCAGCCGGAGAAGCTGCTGCCACTCCGTCCTGCTGTCCCCGTGAAAGTCCCACTGCGCCGGGGTAAAGTCAGGTTGGTCCCGGAACATTCGCCAGGCGAGCAGACCGGCACCGTTGACGAAGTGGCTTTCGAGGTTGAAGAGATCGGCTACTTCCTGCTGATCGTGACAGAGAGGGGGAAAATCGTCGAGCATCTCCAGGCTGCGGCCCTGGAGGAGTTCGGTCACGGTTCGTTCGATTGCCCCGGCGAAGCGGCAGCTGGCACCAAAGGCAGCGCAGGCGCCACCGGTGCGGTGGTTGCTGAGCAGGGCGCAGATTACCGGGAATTGCCCGCCAAGTGAGGCGTCGAGAATCCGCAGTTCGAGCGCTCTCTCGCGCAGGCGGGCAATGGTGGCGACAACGCCGGGAAGCTGGTGGAGACGGGAGGAGGGAACCTCGGGCAGACTGAGGCCCTCGGCGATAACCTGGTTTTTTACGTGGCGCTCGAGGATTTCCGCCAGGGCCTGAGCCGATGCCTCGGTGGCGCTGTTGCCGGCGGCCATGCCGTTGCTGACATAGAGATTGCTGAGTACGCCCACCGGGAGAAAGATTTTTTGCCCGGTCTCCAGATTGGTAAACGGCAGGGCGCAGATCCCCCCTTGGGCCGGATCGGTATTGTGGTCGGCGAGATCGGCGGCAGTAAGTTGGTCGTCGGGATCGTAGAACTGCCGCAGACCATCGCCGAACAGCGCTATACCTTGGTGGTTTTCCGCAGGCGGAGGCTCCTCCGGAGAGCAGGGGAACCACTGTTCGTCGGGGTAGAAAAGAAAATCCGGCGCAGTTGCGGCCGTGTCACTGTTGTCGAGAAAGTAGTCGGAAAAATAGAAATTGGTCGCCAGCCTTTCAAAGAACTCCCCCAGTGCCCCGGCCAGGCAGGCTTCCCGGCTGGTGCCTTTGCCGTTACTGGCCAGTGGCGGACAACCCTCAACCTGGAAGTGGACCGACCAGCACTGTGGTGCGGGGTTGAGCCAGCTGACCGGGCCGGCATCGAGGTTCATCTCGGCGAGCAGTCTGGTGCCGCGGGCAATGGTCTCGCTCAGCGGGGCATCTTTGCCCGGGGGGCATTTTGCATGGCGCATAGGGGCAACTTTATCCTCCTCCGGGATATTCCCGGGGTATACCGCAGCTCATCTGACCAGCAAAAGCCGATGTCTCGAGATATCCTCAAAGGGTTTTTGCGGCACGGAGCGAATCGGCGAGAATTTCGACGACAAAACGGACCTTTTCCGGGGAGCCATGCTGGAGGAGATTGTCCTGGATATGCATCACGCAGGTCGGGCAGGCGGTGGCGACATAGTCAACCTCTGCCTCCTGGATGTTGCGTACCTTATGGTTGTTAATGGCGATCGCCGTGCTGTAATGGGTCAGTCAGTAACTGCCGGCGCTGCCGCAGCACACCGCGGCGTCACGCATCTCCTTGAACTCAATCCCGGGGATCTGCTGGAGGAGTCGGCGGGGCTCGGCACTGATCTTTTGGCCGCGGACCATATGGCAGGGATCGTGATAGGAGACCCGGTAGGGGAGGGGGCCGAGTTCTTCGTGTTTTATCGCAAGATTTTTGTCGATGAACTCGTTTATGTCAAAGACCTTGGCGGTAAAACGCCGCAGCTCTTCGCTCTGCTCGACAAAGAGTTTGATCTCCTTTTTCAGGGCCATGCCGCAGGAGGAACAGGCAACCACAATGGCGTCCAGGTCATAGGCCTGGAAGGTGTCAAAATTGTGCTGCATCAGCCGTTTAGCCCCCTCGTAATCGCCGTTGGCGAGGACCGGCGTTCCGTTGCATTTCTGGGCCTTGGGGATCACCACCTCGTAGCCGTAGGCGGTGAGGATATCCACCGTTGCGTCGACCACCCCGGTATAGATCAGGTTGCCGGCGCAGCCGGTGAAATAGCCGACGCGGCCCCTCTTGCCGTTACTCAGTGCGGTTTTTGCCGGAGTAATTTCCGGGTGGCGACTCTGGGCGCTGCGCAGGGCCATCTGCGGAAAGAAGCGCCGTTTGGAAAAACCGAACAGGGGAAAAAGATGCCGAACCGGGTTTTTCGGGCCGATTCCGAACAGGGCTCGCTGGGCAACGGCAACGAGCATCGCGGCGAAAGTAATCGGCCATTTCCGCCAGAGCAGCTGACGAAAGATTAACGCCTTGAAAAAACCCAGTCCCTCCTGGGTGGTGATATACCAGCGCAGGCGGAGGACCACGTGCTCCGGACTAACCCCCGCCGGGCAGTTGGTTGAGCAGGTTTTGCAGTTGAGGCACTCGTTGATCGCCTCTTTTACCCGGGAGGTGATCTGCAGATCACCGGACACCAGCTTTTCGGCGAGCTTGTTTTTCCCCCGGGCGACATAGATCTCATTGCCGAGCTCTTTGAATACCGGGCAGACGCTGCGGCACTTGCCGCATTGCATACACTTTTGAAATTCCTTAGCTGCCTCGAGGAGATGGGTCTCGGCCTGCTCTTTGACTGCTGCGTGACTGTTCATCATTGCCCTCCGTTCAGACTGCGCTAATTACGGGCATATCGAACATCTTGCCAGGGTTGAGCAGGTTCAAGGGATCGAGAGTCTTCTTGATATTTTGCAGCAGAGCTATGCCGGCGCCCCCGATCTGGTTCTCGAGAAAGGGCTTTTTCTCGACGCCGATGCCATGCTCACCAGAGATGGTGCCGTCAAGATCGATCGCCAGCTGGAAGAGTTCGGCGACCGCCTTTTCGGTGCGGGCCTTTTCGTCGGAGTCGCGCATGTCGAGGAGAAAGGTGGGATGGAGATTACCGTCTCCGGCGTGACCGAAAATACCGACCTGCAGGTTATAGCGTTTGGCAATAGCCGTGATCCCGCGAACCATTTCCGGCAACTTGGAGCGCATGACCGTAGCATCTTCGAGGATCAGGTTGGGCCGAACGCTGGCCAGCGCGTTAAGCGCTACCCGTCGGCCGGCGAAGAGCCGATCGCGTTCTTCGCTTGACTTGGCCCGGACAAACTCCCGGATATCGTTTCCGGCTACTTCAGCCTCAACCCGGGTCATCTCCGCCTGAGCCGAAGCCTTTTCACCGTCGGTTTCAATGAGCAGCACCGCTTCGGCGTCTCTGGGCAGACCGCAATCCTGAAAATCCTGGATGGCATTCATCGTCGCTCGGTCCATGAACTCCATGGTCGACGGGGTGACTCCGGCGGCGATAATTGCCGAAACTGCTTTGGCCGCACCGTCGAGGCTGTTGAAAACCGCCAGGGCCGATTCGCGGTGGGCGGGGATCGGCAGGAGGGCCAGGGTGACTTCAGTCATGATCCCGAGCATCCCTTCACTCCCGACAAAGATCCCCTCCATGTTGAAGCCGGCAACATGTTTGACGCATTTGTTGCCGAGGATGACGATGTCCCCCTGGGGCAGGACGACCTTCATCATTTTCACATAATCCTTGGTCACGCCGTACTTCAGGCCCCGGAGACCGCCGGCATTTTCCGCGACATTACCACCAATGGTCGAAAAAGCCACACTGCCGGGGTCAGGGGGGTAGAAAAGGTTGGCCTGGGCGGCAATGGGGTCGATTGCGGCGGTGGTCAAGCCGGCTTCAACGGTAATAAGACGGTTGGCCGGATCGAAATCGATCACCCGGTTCATCCGGTCCATGGCGAGCACGATCCCTTTTTGGATCGGTACAGATCCCCCGGAAAGGCCGCTCCCCTGACCTCTCGGGGTGACGGGGATGTGTTCCCGGTAGGCAAAGCGCATCAGATCACTCACCTGCTCGGTGGTGGTGGCAAAGACCACCGCTTCCGGTCTTACTTCGGCATGGGAGGCATCGTAGCTGTACGCAACCATATCTTCGACATCGCTCAACACCTGGCCTTTGCCAAAAATATTTTCCAGTTCCTCAAGATGGCTCTTTTTCACTTGTCTCTCCCCTCCCGGCAACCGGGTCCGGTTATTGGCTGTAGACCTTTTGGCACGTCCGACTGAAAATGCTATATGGCCGAATAAGGTTTGCTTGTTTGGTTGAGGCTGTCTCTTTGTTGACAATGGTCCTACCAATATAATTGCCAAAGAGTAAACTTGTCAAGAGGTATTTCTTTTGCCTATCTCGCTGAAATTCTGCTATTAGGCTAATGGGTAAATTGCCGCGATGCTCTAACATTGGTATCACCAAAATACAAATGGTCCACTGGATATGGTCCGGGGAGGGATGTCTCAAACTCTCCGGCGTCCCCTGCCGGTTTTTTGCCGCAAAATTTACCCAAAATTCTAGGGAATTGTCTGGGAGCTGTTGTCTGGTTTGGCGGCTGATGGCGCTGTTTGGCTCATCTGCTGCCATTCTTGGGCTGTGGTGTTGCACAACATGCGTAACCTGTTCCTGGGCGCTGTTGATCGAGGCCTTTGTCGGGACAGCGGGGTGTTTTTTCACCAGGCCTTTGTTTGCCAGGTGTTTCTTGTAAATAAGATGAGGTTTTTTTCGGAGAAGGTCTCTTGCCCGATCACCCTGCCATTTTGATCTATTGTGCAAATAATGCACATTGTGCATTAAATAAAGACCACGATGGGAGGTATCAGGAAAAGTGATAGCAGTGTGCAGGTGAGGTCGATATAGTTATACAGAATTAAAAGAGTTTTTCGGGAAATGTTGCCAATTACACGTTGTAAGGAAGAAAATATATGCTATATTTGGGCGGTGCATGGAAGCGCCTTTACCAGACCTTTGGGGTCCTCTTTCCAGCCGGAAAAAGAGCGGAATTGCTGTCAGAGTTAAGAGTCGTCTTTGTATTGGTTGTCCTCCGCAGCAGAGTCCGTCCCACGGCAAGGCGGGTTGACTATCCTCCGCTTTCACCCACCATATGGAGAACCGCTTGAACAGAGCCTGTACGGTAACATTTTTGCCCCATGGGCGATCGGCGGAAATTGCTGCCGGGGAGACTGTTATCCGGGCTGCCCTTCAGGCTGGCGTCCACATCAACGCCTCGTGCGGCGGGGAAGGGGTCTGCGGCAAGTGCCGAGTTATTGTTGAGCAGGGCGCCGTCGAAGGTGGCTTGTCGGATCGGCTCAGTGCTGAAGATATTGCTGGCGGCTATCGCCTGGCCTGCCTCTCTGTAATCACTGAGGATGTTACGGTCCGAGTTCCTGTAGAATCAGCCATTGACCGCAGCGTCATGACTCTACAGGCCACTCCCCGACGTACCGCCACCATCCGCCAAATCGATTTTGATAGCCTGAAAGAGAAAGGGCTGTTCCTTCCCCCAGTGGAAAAGGTGTTTCTCCGTCTGGCACCTCCGGACGCGCTGAACAATATGCCGGATGTTACCAGGCTGGCTGAGCAACTCAAATATGACGCCGGAGAGCATCACCTGGAGATAACCCTGCCGGTAATCCGTAAATTGCCGGCCATCCTGCGTCAGGATAATTTCGCAGTAACCACCACCTTGGTTCGCCCGGTTCGGGAGGGCGGGAAAAACCTCATCCTCAATGTCCAGGCCGGGGACCAGACCGCCCACAATTACGCGATCGCGGTCGACATCGGTACCACCACCATTTACGCCCAGCTGATTGATCTGGCAAACGGCGTCTGTCTGGCTGAGGCTGGCGATTTTAACGGCCAGATCAGTTACGGCGAAGATGTCATCAGCCGAATTATCTACGCCGAAAAACCTGGCGGCCTGGAAAAACTTCAGGAGGTGGTGGTGGGAACTATCAATGCTGTCCTGGAGAAAATTATCAGCCGGGCCGGGATCGATCGGGAGAATATCTCCACGGTCACCCTGGCCGCCAATACCACCATGACCCAGCTCTTTCTCAGTATTGAGCCGCGGCATATCCGCCGTTCCCCCTATGTTCCGGCAGTAAGCTTTTATCCGCCTTTCACCGCTGCCGATGCCGGTTTGCGGATCAACGCCCATGCCATCGCCCTGGTCTATCCGCAGGTTTCCAGTTTTGTCGGTGGTGACATCGTTGCCGGAGTGATGGGTTCCGGAATGTACCGGCAGGAGGAGTTGACCCTGTTCCTTGATATCGGCACCAATGCTGAACTGGTGGTCGGTAACCGGGAGTGGCTCGCCTGTACCGCCTGTTCTGCCGGGCCGGCCTTTGAAGGCGGAGGGATTACTTTTGGCATGCGTGCCGCCAAAGGGGCCATCGAAGACTTTTCGATCGATCCGGTTACCTTCGAACCGATGATTTTCACCATTGGCGACGTCAGGGCCCAGGGAATCTGTGGCTCCGGCCTGATCACCATGGCGGCGGTGATGTATGAGATGGGGGTGATCAACAATCGTGGTAAATTCAACCGTGATCTGGGAACACCGCGGATCCGCCAGCGTGATGATGTCTGGGAATATGTCGTGGTCTGGCGGGAAGAGGGTGGTCGGGAGCGCGACATAGTCCTGACTGAAATTGATCTGGACAATCTGATCCGCGCCAAAGGGGCAATCTACGCCGGGTGCATGACCTTGCTTGCTGAAGTTGGCCTGAGTATGGAGATGGTCGACCGGATCATTCTCGCCGGTGGCTTTGGCAGTTACATCGACCTGGAAAAGGCGATGACCATCGGTCTGCTGCCGGAGATCGATGCGGAGCGGGTCACCTATATCGGCAACGGTTCGCTGATGGGGGCAAGGATGAGCTCTCTCACCAACCGGATACGTCAGGACGTTCTCGCTGTAACCAAAAAAATGACCAATTTTGAACTCTCCGAGACCCCATCATATATGGATAATTATATCGCGGCGATGTTTTTGCCGCATACGGAGATAGAGAACTTTCCTCGCTTGCGGGCCCGGATGGAACAGCGGTCAAGTGCTGCGGCGCAGGCTACGGGATGATACCGCCTGGAAAATATCCTGACGGTAGAGCCATGGGCAAAACAATCTTTTCGCCCAAACTCGGCGTTATGTTCAAAATTTATCCTAGGAATATCAATTAGATAACTGTGGTAAATTTTTTTCACATGCCTTGATTTTGAACGATAATCCTGGTTTTGCAAAAGGCTCTTTTAAGAAGTGATTATTGTCCAGGTACGTATACCCCTTTGACGGGGGGGGTTAGTTTCTTTTGCTGAGA
>JAZBOD010000221.1:0-5287 GCA_036350955.1 Desulforhopalus sp.
GGGAACTCTAGAGTCGTGCGAAAATAACGCTTTGACTGAACGTATGTGGCAATGGACAAGGTAACAGGAGAGGACCATGAAGGTAATAATCGATCTCTGTATTGTACCAATGGGAGTTGGCGTATCTGTTTCAGAATATGTGGTCGCCTGCCACGAAGTTTTACAGGAAGCAGGACTGAGCACTCACCTTCATGCCTACGGCACAAATATCGAAGGCGAATGGGATGTGGTGATGACGGCGGTAAAAGCGTGCCATCAGCGGGTACATGATATGGGTGCGCCCAGAATAACAACCACGATCAAACTTGGCACCAGAACGGACAGGGCACAGACCATGGCGGACAAAATGACCAGCGTCACCAGTCGTCTTTAAGTCGGCAAAGGCCAAAGCTGCAGAGGCTGGTGGGCAATTGCCCATAGTGGAGATAACCGGGAAAAAGCAGGTCAGGCAAGAATCAGTTCAAGGTGTTTCTTCAGCCTGGTTAAGGCAGTTTTTTCCCGTTGATAAATACTGCTGCGGGTTTTTCCGTAGACCTGGCTTATGGCCTGCACCGATTGTGCTTTTCCCCGATAGGGGGGAAGGCCGTAGCGGCGTTTGATGATATCACCGAGTTCATCAGGCAGTACCTTATCGACACTTTTCAGAAGCAGGTCCTGAATCTGGCGGTTTTCTATTTCCGTTGCCACGCCGGGGTATTGCGGCGAGACATTTGGGTCCCAGGTGGGGAAGGGGGTGACCATGGTTGTCAGGGGCGCGTGTCCAGTTGCTGCTGTTGAGGTGGCCTGGTTGATGCTTTGAGCGGGGCCTCGGATAAGGCAGCTCTGGCGTGACTGGCCCTGAATTTCCTTGAATATCCAGTTAGCGGCATAGGTTGAAAAGCGGATCCCCGAAGAGTGATGGTAGCGGTAGGCGGCTCGGGCAATGCCAAAACTGCCAATCTGCACCGCATCTTCGTAACTGATGGCCTCCTTGACACCCCAGCTGAGCCCGCCTGCAAGTTTTTGGATTAACCCGAGGGTCATCGCCATGTAAATGTTTCTGATGGTGTTGAGTTGTACCACTACCCGGTGAAGTTCGGTAAATGTTTCTCCCTGCTGCTCCTCAAGGCTTACCTGACTGCAGATCCGTTTCCAGACTCTTGCGATAATAAGATGTTGGAAGGTCTTTGCCAGGGGAAGAGTGCGGTGAGCCGGTAGGGCAGAAAAAAGCTGAAGAGCCTCTTCCCTTTCGCGCTCGGCAGAGTCGTGGTCTGGTACAAAGAAAATTCGCCTTTCGCGAAAGAGATAAACGTTCTGCAGGATGGAGAGCGTTGCCTGGCGGAACGTCGCCGAGCGAAGGACGGTCTCGGTGAAACGGTGGCGACAGAGGAGCATTTCCGTGGCCAGTTCCTTCTCCTCCAGCTGGCTGAGGGAAGGGTACCCCGTTCGCCAGGAGGAGGATGGCAGATAACCGGTAACCGCAAGGACCTTGTCTTCTAGAGCTTTGCTCAGCGCGAGGCGGCGGACCCTGGTGGGAAAACATTCTGGAGCGACTGTGGTGGGGAGCAGGTCAAGCACAGCTGCGGGTTGCCGCGATTGCCTGGCAGCCTCAGCTGGGTAATCTTCTTTTGGCCAGGTACAGTCCCTGCCGCTGTTTGGAGAATAATCTTCCATATCCGAGGATAGCACAGATCGCTTGGCGATACCAAAAACAAAATCTGCTGATCAGGACAACCAGTGGTTTCCTCCATGAATATGCGGTCATGCCTGGTCGAGTTCGAAGGTATTCGTGGCAAAGTTTTCTCCCCATCTTATGATACCACTACTGCCCTGAATCTATCCGGATGGTGATTACCGCCCGGCACACCTCGACACCTGCTGCATCGATAATGGAGACCGGCAGGTCCTTGTTTCCCGGGTTTTCCCAGTCAATTGTCAACCCGTCGGCAACTGCCTGCAGGTCAGTTTTTGCTTTGGTAAGGTATTGGACCTGCATACCTGTAGGTATCCACCGTGAAGAGTCGGAAACAGAGACATCGGCCATCAGCCCGGCAGCGATTTCGGCCAGATTGCACATGGCGATGGCATGAACCGTCCCCAGGTGATTATGCACCGCATGCCGATTAGGCATTGAGACTGCGGCATAGCCGGGACGTAAGTCAATGAACTGCGGGGCAATCGTTGCAAAATAAGGTACTATTTCACAGATTTTCTCACTGAATCTTTCGTTGCCGAGTTTTAGATATAAGCCATACAGTTCGCGCATCAACGTTCTCCAGAAAAGTGGTTTACCTGATGTTTCGTCACGTGAGAGAGGTGTACCGGTCGCCATGCTTTGTGTTGATGTTTTACCCCGATTCGCTTGTTCATGCCAGCCAATCGCCCAAAAGAACACTTCTCAAGGAACATTTATTCCTCTGAGCTTTGGCAAATCTGTCGGCAATTCAAGGTAAGTGTTTGGTAAGGATTGCTGGGGTGGACTTGACCGTCATCAGCTATATGGTTAGGAGTCGCTATAAAATCGTCCAACTCTGTGCTTGACATTTGCCATACCGTACTGTTCGGGCGAAAGTTTCGCCGCCGATTCGGCCAGTTCCAATAGCAGAGGATGCGATACTCTTCACCCGGTGACCTATTGACAATGATTGATAAAGAACTTGAAAGCGTCTCTGTGCTGATTGTTGAGGATGATATTGACCTCCTCACCATGCTCGATGCATTTTTTCGGTCGCATGGGGCGAATGTCGCCACGATGAAAAGTGGCCTGGGAGTTGTTGAGAAGGTTGGCGAATGTTGCCCGGATATCCTCATCCTCGATGTCATCCTGCCCTATATGGACGGCTACTCCATTGTCGAAACCATGCGTAAGCAAAACGACCAAACCCCGACAATACTGCTCACCGATAAGAAAAGTCTTGACGACAAGGTAATGGGGTTGAATTTTGGGGCTGATGATTATATGACAAAACCTTTCAGCACGAAAGAACTGTTAGCAAGGGTAAAAAGTATTTTGCGGCGGAGTGGTGAGTTAAAGCTGCGAAAATTAGACTTTATATCTTTGGGATCTTTACAGATTTTTCCTTACTCCCGCGAGGCCCGCCACCATGACGGGCAGAGGATTGAATTGACCAAAACTGAATTTGATCTGGTCTGTTTTCTTGCAGAAAGAAAATGTCAGGTAGTTGCAAGGGAAACTTTACTCGATGAAGTCCTCGGATACAAAAGTGATACCGAAACTAAAGCTCTGGTGATGCACATTGCCAACATTAGAAAGAAGATGGTGCAGGCAGGATTAGACAATGTTAGAATCGATACGGTTGTCGGCATTGGCTATAAACTTACCGATGGCCACTAATGTACCAGAGAGATTGTCATGGTTTGGCATCTTTCGGGAATTCAAGAATGCGCCTGCTGGTCTTGGTAAAACCAGCTTTGACTTAAGAAAATGATTCCCCTTTGATGGGGGTGGATAAAAAAGCATATGACCGGTGTTGTGGTAGATGGTTTTCGACAAATCCGCCTGCGAAGAGGTGTAGGGTGGAGATTGCTGGTGGTTTTGCTGGCTCTGCTTGGTACAGCAACTGCGCATGGAGAGATATTGGTTCCTCTGACTGTGCAAAAGGGCGCCAATCTCATCCAGATTACCAAAAAATATTGTACCCCGGAAGGGCACTGGCGAGATCTGGCCAGGCTTAACAAACTGGAAAAACCCTATCGTATTTTCCCTGGGCAGACCATCAATATTCCTCTCTCTCTCCTGCAGACTGAGGGTCTATCAGCTCGAGTCGCTGCTCTTTCCGGTGGGGTGTTCGTGCTCAACGGCGAAGAACTGCAGTCGGTCAGCAAAGGAGATCTGATTTATCCCGGTCAGACTCTGGTCACCGACGAAGATGGTTTCGCCCAGTTGGTTTTTCCTTATCACAAATATACTCGGGTGAGTGGTGGGGCCCGATTTGCCATAACCTATCTGGTAAGGCTTGTCGACGACAGCCTGCAGGCGGAGTTCTTTCTCGAGCGGGGAAGGGTAGTCCACTCCATTAGACAGCAACTCCGGCCCTCCGAGTCTTTTCGCACCAAAACTCTGGTTTCGGTGACCGGGGTGCGGGGAACTGAATTTCGACTGAAAATGGCAGATGCTGCCGGCAACATTGTCGAAACAGTGACAGGGAAGGTTTCGGTTGCCGCAGGTGGAAGAACTCTTGCGGTTACTGCAGGAGAAGGGACCAGGGTTCTTCCAGGACAAACTCCGGAAAAACCTCGTCGACTGCCGCAGCCGCCATTGGTTGAACCGGTCGAAGACCTTTACCGAAGTCTGCCGGTGGTGATTCCTACCGCCAGACAGGCCGAGAGTGTGAACAGCCTGCGCTTAACCATCACCGACGATATTGAAGGAACAAAGCCTCGTATCGAGACCATGGTCAAAGCAGGTGCACCTTTTGTCCTTCCCCTGTTGGCAGATGGCACCTATTACGGGGTGATTACCGCTGTCGATATGGAGAATTTTGAAAGCATGCCTTCCCCTCCTTTTCGCTTTCAATTACGTACCGTACCTGCTGCGCCAATCTTTTCTTCGGCACCGATGGGGGATGTTCATTTTGATAAAAACCTGATTCTTCAATGGATGGATGTGACGCAGGCGGAAGGGTATACTTTTCAGCTGGCCAAAGATCATGAATTTCAAGAAATACTTGATGAGGGAGTCCTGAGTGTAGCGGAATATACTGCAAGGGACTTAGAGCCCGGAGAATATTTTTTCCGGGTTCGATCGATGGCGGCGGATGGGTTCTTTTCTCTGTACGCACCGGTTGCGTCGTGGACGGTCAGCGCCTTGCCTGCGCTGAAAAGCCTGGCTGGGAGTCAAGAAGAGGGAATCTCGCTGCACTGGGCGGCAACAATGGCCGATGCCCGCTATGATGTTCAGGTCAGCGGGGACAGCAGTTTTTCCTCACTCATCGTTGATAAGCGCAGTCTTGTCGAGAACAAACTTGATCTGCCCCCTCCAGTCAAACCTGGCGATTATCATGTCCGGGTTCGAACAGTACTCCCCGATGGGAGGACCGGTCCGTGGGGAGGACAACAGGTACTCACCATCCCATATCCTCCCCCCGGGATTTTTGAGGCGGTGCTTCTCGGGGTATTCCTGGCGATTATCGTTCTCTGATAGAGGTGGCGGTTGCTCTTCATCCCCAGACAAATAGCCAGCGTTCTGCTGGCTGTTGTTCTATGCCTGCTGCTTGCCCAGACAGATTTTGGGCAGAGACTCTCCTTTTCATTTCTTGATCTACAGTTTGCTCTGCGTGGCCCGCTA
>JAZBOD010000222.1:0-8860 GCA_036350955.1 Desulforhopalus sp.
ACTCCCATTGGTACAATACAGAGATCGATTATTACCTTCATGGTCCTCTCCTGTTACCTTGTCCATTGCCACATACGTTCAGTCAAAGCGTTATTTTCGCACGACTCTAGAGTTCCCGGCAGCAATTAACGCCGATTCATCGTTGACCCCGGGGAAAGAGACCTGTACTTTTGGTGGAACCTCCAGCGGGCGCCCCCACCGCAAACCAAGAGAGATGGGTCCCTCCGAAAGCAAAGGGAATACCGTCTTGACCAAATTCATTATTCCCCCCAAAAAATGAATTTCTCAGGGACTACATAGGGTTGAATTTGCCAGCCAGACAAAACAGTATCCATGGAAGGGCCCGGACACAACCCCGCCAGGTCCGACCACTCATGGAAAACACGCCGCCTTCATCCGTACCTCCCCATGTCTTTTTAGAGAGAGTCGATGCCTAATACCAAAAACCTTGTCAACACCGTTCCCTGGAGCCTTTTTTTGATCACCCTGGGGTCCTTTATTTTTGCCTTTGGTGCCCAGGGAATACTCGTCCACCAGAATTTTATCATGGGAGGACTGTACGGAACGGGTCTGCTCATCTATTACCAGACCGAACTCCTCAGTCCGGCAATCTGGTATCTCCTGCTCAATCTACCGATACTCATCCTCGGCTGGATTTTTCTCAGCCGGCGCTTTTTTTTCTACAGTCTCTACGGAGTGTTGATTCTCTCATTATTCGCCCAATTCATTACTATCGAACTGGTAATTGAAAACCAGTTGTACGCTGCTGTGGCGGGGGGGGCAATCTGTGGAACGGGAGCCGGGGTAATTCTCCGCTCCCGTGGGTCAGGAGGCGGCCTTGACATTATCGCCATCATTCTCAACCGTCGCTACAACCTTGGCGTCGGCAAATTCTTTATGATCTACAATGTCTTCCTTTTCCTGATACTCTTCAGCCAGTACCATACCGATCTGGTGATCGCCTCAATCATCCTGACTTTTATTTCCTCAATCAGTCTGGAACAGGTTCTCGCCCTTTTTAACCAGCGTAAAATCGTCTATATTCTCAGCGATAAGCATCACGAAATCATTAACAACCTCAACCAGATCATGCAGCAGGGGGCAACCCTTCTCGAGGCTCGCGGCGCCTATTCAGGGAGATCGAAGCAAATGATCATGACCGTAACCAACAATCTTCAGCTCCGTCGGCTGGAAAACAATGTCTTTGATATCGATCCTGACGCACTGTTTATTGTCGAGAACAGCTTCAACGTTATCGGCTCAAAATTTGGAAAGCGAAAGGTCTACTGATCCGTCAATAGACCGCAAAATTGCCACCAGATCCACGCAGGGAAACTGCTCACGCCCTGCCGCACCTGTATCGCATTACCTTGCAGGGCAGTGCAGCCGTTTTAAGAACCGCAGGTAGAGGTAATATCAGCCATAGTGCTTGCAACAATATGCGCCAATCTCTATAGTGGGCGGATGGCTGGATAATAACCTAACCTCACTCTGTACATCTTACCGTAGTCAGGATGTGCACGAGATCCCGTATCCCTCTTGTGGCCGGTTCAGCTTATGACCTTTTTTGATAATTTCTCCTCACGACACCTGATTGCTGCCCACCGTGGCTTTCGCGCCCACCGTCCGGAAAATACCCTCTCAGCATTCAAGGCGAGTATCGGCCGCTGCCATTTTATCGAACTCGATATCCAGATGAGCAGGGATCTCGTACCGATGGTCATCCACGACCCCAGCTTGGAGCGGACCAGCGATGCAGTCAGCAAGCGCACCGGTCTCGGTTTGAAAAGTCTTAAGGTGAACAACTGGACCCTGCTTCAGCTGAAAACCCTGGATATGGGCAGTTGGTTTCTCGAGAGCGATCCCTTTGGCACCATTTACAATACGGCAGTGTCACCGGAACAGATCAGCCGTGAACTGCCGCAGACAATCATGACCCTTGAAGAAGTTCTCAACCACCCAGCATTAAAACGGATGCCCTTCAATGTTGAGATCAAAGATCATAGCGGTAAACCCCAGGACAAAAAAGTTACCGAAGTCATTCTCGAGGTAATCCGTCGAACCGGTTCGGCGCAACGGGTACTTATCTCCTCTTTTAACCACGACTATCTGATCATCGCCAAAACCATCGACCCACAGATCTCCACCGCCGCTTTAGAACACCACCGCCATCCTGAAAATCTGATTGAATACCTTCATTCGCTAGGAGTTTCCGCATATCATCCCGCCGACGCGATTACCGATGCCCGCCTTATTCGAGAACTTCGGGCTGCAGGAATCGGCATCAACATCTATACGGTCAATTCAGTCGTCCGCCAGCGTCAGCTGTTTGCCATGGGCGCGACAGCCATATTTACCGACTACCCAGAACTCATCGAAAATCTCCCTCCAACCGCTCCACCGGGATGAGCCGGGTCTTCAGGAGTGGTTGGTTGTTGTGCACTTTTACCTGTGCAAGGCGGCTAGTTTTTATTATATTCACCGGCTCGCGAGCCTGCCTGGAGAGAACGCCCGCCCTTTCCCGGCTGCTATGTTGAGGTTTCTTACAAGACTGGCGCTGCACAAACACAGCACCCGAGAAAGTCACCTCGCGGTGTTCAAGAACCACATGTCACTCACCTGCCGAGCTACCTATAGCCGAACCATGGAGGATATATGGAATCCGTGAAAAATTTCGACCCGGAAATATACACCCTGGTTAGAGAAGAAGAGCGTCGCCAGGCTGATAAAATCAGGATGATCGCCTCGGAGAACTATGTCTCCCGAGCGGTTCTTGAAACGACCGGTTCGGTGCTGACCAATAAATACTCCGAAGGGTATGTCGGTCGCCGCTATTACGAAGGCCAGCAGGTAATCGACCAGATCGAGGCACTGGCCATCCAAAGAGCAAAGGACCTGTTTTTAGCCGAACATGTCAACGTCCAGCCCTATTCCGGATCGCCGGCCAACCTCGCCACCTACCTGGCGTTTCTTAACCCCGGGGATACCATCCTCGGCATGGCTTTGCCTCACGGCGGCCATCTCACCCATGGGGCAAAGGTGAGCATTTCCGGACGGTACTTCAATGCTCAATCCTATGAACTGGATCGGACAACCGGGCTGCTCGATTATGACCAGGTTCGCACCAAAGCCCTGGCTGTCCGCCCCAAGCTGATCATCGCCGGACATTCGGCTTATCAACGTATTCTCGATTTTGGTAAATTCCGGGAAATCGCTGACGAAGCAGGGGCTCTGTTGATGGTCGACATGGCCCATTTCGCCGGCCTGGTCGCCGGCGGTGTCCACCCTTCACCGCTGCCATTCGCCGATGTGGTAACGACTACCACCCATAAGTCCCTCCGCGGCCCAAGGGGAGCGATGATCCTCTGCCGCAACGAGCATGCCCAGGCGATTGACAAGGCTGTCTTTCCCGGGATTCAGGGCGGGCCCCACGATAACACCACCGCGGCAATCGCCGTTGCCCTTAAAGAGGCCAATTCGCCGGCATTCCGTGAATATGCCGCCCAAGTAATCAAAAATGCCAGCGCCCTGGCTGAAGCCCTTATCGGTCAAGGCTTTCAGCTTATCACCAATGGCACTGACAACCACCTCATGCTGGTTGACCTCACCAACAAAAATATTTCCGGGAAAAGAGCCGCCAAAGCCCTAGATCAGGCCGGAATCGTCCTCAACTACAACTCCGTTCCCTTTGACCGGCGCAAGCCCTTCGATCCCAGCGGAATCCGTCTCGGCACTCCGGCGCTGACCTCTCGTGGATTCAAAGAAACCGAAATGGTACTGGTCAGTGAAATGATAACCAAAGTACTCAGTGACCCTGACAATCAGAAGCTTCTTGCCCTTACTGCCGGGGAAGTAAAAGAGCTCTGCCGCAACTTCCCCGCACCTGGACTCGAACTCCTCAATTAGTGCCAGAGAAATTCATTTGGTGTTTTTTAATAAATGAATTTCGTGAAGGTGCCTATCCCCTCTGCCGTGGGAGGGGATCATCGCCCTTGGGTTGCGGGTGCCAGCCCGCTAGAGGATGATGCCCACCCTCTTCACCTGAAAGAATTCAACCAATCCTTTCCCGGGGGGATGATGTCCAGGAACCGGTCAAGGTCACCCGTCCCTTCTGCTTTTTAAAAAAACCGGATTCCGGTTTGACTCTCGGCAATTGTTTGCGGTACCATCGAAGTGTTGATCCAATACCGGCAGGAACTGCCCAACACTCTTCGTTGTCAACCCGCACTGCCCACCGCCAATGCCGACAACCATCAAAGAGCAGCTTCTTCAAGCCCGGCAGCGCATCGCCGCCCTTGAGGCGATGCTTATCCAGCCGGTTGCCGGACGTGACCAGACCGGCAACAGAGAGAGCCTTGAAGAGAGCCGGAACAGGTACCGTAAGCTCTTTAATTATGCCAGTGATGCGATGTTCGTTATCGACCCGGCCGCCGATATCAATGGCGGTTGCTTCACCGATGTCAATAACGTTGCCTGTAAACGCCTTGGCTATAGCCGTGATGAGCTGTTGCAGATGGCTCCCGCTGATATAATCGATGGCTCCGACCCTCACCACCACCGATTGGCAGGGCAACTGATCGCCGCGGGTAACACCACCTTTACCACCTCCCTGCGCCAGAAGGAAGGCAACACCCTGCCTGTTGAAGTGAGCACCCTGCAACTGAACATCGCCGGGAAAGCGTGCTCTATTGCAATCGCCAGGGATATTACCGAGAGAAAACGAACCGAGCAGGCTCTGCGCCAAAGTGAAAACCTGTACCGGCTCCTCGCCGATAACGTTCACGATGTCATCTGGACCACTGATGAGAACTTTACCCCACAGTATGTCAGCCCCTCATTTGCCCAGTTGACCGGCTATCTCCAACAAAACGGCCCGGCGATCATCCATTCCGAAATCATCACCGCTTCACCATTTCTAGGCGATAATCGCTTTGAGCGTAACGGCAGACTCCCCCAGCATTGGGAATCGGAAATCAGTACAGCTGACGGGAAGAGGATTTGGGTGGAAAGCATCGCCTCTCTCCTGCCGGAGAGTGGCGAGCGTTTTGCCGGAATAATCGGGGTGACCAGGGATATCACCTCACGAAAGACCATCATGCTTGAACTTGAGGCGGCAAAGGAGCAGGCCTTTGCCGCCAACCGGGCGAAGTCCGAATTTCTGGCGAAGATGAGCCATGAAGTGAGGACACCGATGAACGGCGTCCTCGGCATGCTCCAGCTGCTCAAGCTGACCGAATTGAGTGATGAACAACAGAACTATGTGGAGACGGCAATGGTTTCAGGCAAAAGCCTGCTGACCATTATCAACGACATTCTTGACTATTCGAAAATCGAAGCCGGCAAACTGCAGCTCACTCCGGAGGAGTTTTCTCTGCGGGCAATCATCTCCACCCTGATCAAAACCTTCGGTACTTCAATAAACCCCCTCAAGCTGCAACTCAAGGCACATATCGCCGAGGATGTCCCCGACCTGCTGGTCGCCGACCCGGTACGTCTTCGGCAGATTTTCTCCAACTTGATTGGCAATGCGATTAAGTTCACCGAACAGGGAGAGATCTCAATCGATATTGGCCGGCTCAGTCATCCAGATCCTGCCCAGATAAGCCTGGCCTGTTCGATCACCGATACCGGAATCGGGGTTCCTGAAGATATTGGCGAGGAACTCTTTGAACCCTTCTCCCAGATAGAACCGGGAAGACAATCCTCCTTCAAGGGTGCTGGCCTGGGCCTCAGTATCGTCAAGCAGCTGGTTATCGAGATGAACGGTAATATCCTCATGGGGCGAAACAGCCAGGGGGGCACCACAGTGTCCTTCACCTTGGAAGTCAGTGCCGGCAGGCAGGAACCAAGAGCTGTTCCGGCTGTAACGCCAACCCCCCTGCTCACCAGCCCAAGCCGTCGATTGACCGCTCTGGTCGTCGAGGACGAGCGGATAAACCAGCAGATTCTCCAGGCCATCCTTACCAAACTGGGACACCGGGCAACCATTGCCGCCAACGGTCACGTCGCCCTCGATTTCCTCCGCCGGGAACGTTTTGATGTGGTGTTGATGGATGTGCAGATGCCTGAGCTGGATGGCCTGGAAACCGCCGAAATAATCCGA
Organism: Desulforhopalus sp.; assembly: GCA_036350955.1. Taxonomy (GTDB): domain Bacteria; phylum Desulfobacterota; class Desulfobulbia; order Desulfobulbales; family Desulfocapsaceae; genus Desulforhopalus_A. Next base: position 6,104 of record JAZBOD010000222.1, read on the forward strand.
AAATCCCTGGATTATCGACATGTCCGGAACATTCCGATCATAGCGCTGACCGCCTACGCGATGACCGGCGACAGGGAGCGCTGTCTCGCCGCAGGAATGAACGGCTATCTCGCCAAGCCGGTCGACCTCAAGGCCCTGGCAAGGCTGCTCCAAAAACTTACCGGCGAGATGTAGGCCCGTAGGTGCCCACCGCAGGCTCAGCGAGGGCATCACCTTCGGTAACAGCGCTGCGCCTTGGCTTACTGCCAGTTACCAGCCTTTGCTGGCGATGATATCGCGGATTGCCTGCTCGTTTTTTTTCTCAACCAGCACCATCTTTTTCGTCTGGGCATCTTTGATTTTTTCGGTCAAGATGTCGATATTGGCCGGCTTTTCTAGAAGATCGAGGGCCCCCATCTTAATCGCTTCAACGCTATCCTTGACGGTCGCATGACCGGTGAGCAGGATAACCTCAAGATCAGGATTTTTTTCCTTAAGAATTCTCAAGGTTTCCAAGCCATCCATCTCCGGCATGCGCAGGTCAAGAACCACTGCATCGAAATTTCCTTCGGTGGCTTTTGCCAAGCCCTCACGAGCTGAAGAGGCTGTCGTTACCTGCATGTTCCTCGCTGACATCCGCTCAGACATAATCTCCAAAAAGTCTGTTTCGTCATCTATCAACAATATTTTCTCTGTCATGACCTCATCCTCCGGCAAGAATTTTACAACACTCTTAAACTATTCATTTCTTTCTGTCAGGGAAATAGACCACCAACTCAGCATTACCGTGATCTACAGCCAGTGTCGCACCGAGAACAGCGGCAAGAGGTGCGGCAGCTCCTGAAAAATGTTCTGGGTAACCTTCGGTAAAGTTGGCTGATCCTACCACGCTTAAGGCGATTTTCCCGCTCTTTTTTGCCGGGATAAGCTGAACCGGATCCTTACCGCCCTCCCTGGCCATAGCATATTCGAGACAGAACCAGACCAGATTCTCAACCAGGAATGGATTACTTTTAAAAATAACCGGCTCTTCCGGCTTCGTTACCTCAAAGGTGAGATTGCGCATCGCTGCCAGCCTTGAGGCGAGGACGCTGACCAGACTTACCAGTTCATAAAGATCGACCTCGGCCGAAAATCGGTCAACACTGTGGGCAAACCGATTCATGTTTTTGAGAATATCGTCGGCGCGGCGTATCTGCTTGTGAAAATTTTCCGACACCCTTTTCACCTGTTCGGGAGCCAAAGGTTTTCCCCGCTCAGCGGCCAGGCTGAGATCTTCAAGAAGCCCGGCATTTTCATTGAGCACCGCCAGAACATTTTTCAGTTCGTGGGATACCGAAGCCGAGACTTTTCCAAAAAACTGCAGACCGGAAGCACAGATCGGCTCAAGAGGGTCGCTCATGGGTATCTCCTCACACCTCAAGAGGGTGTATTCGTCTTTATAGGCAGCCTGATCTTTTTTGAAAAAGAAGCAAAATCGCCTGGGGCTGAGGAGATCAATGTCCCCCCATTGTTTCGTGCATTTTGGCAATGAGCATATCGATACTGATTGGTTTGACCAGGTAGTATGCCGATTCCTTTGACCCGAGCAGATAATCTTTTTCCGAGCCGTGCCCGGTAAGAAAAATAAACTTCAACTCAGGTGATTTTTCGGCTAGTAATCCCCTGAGAGCCAGGCCACTGGTGCCCGGCATCTTCATGTCGAGCACGGCCAGATCATACTCCTTTTGCCCAACAAGGGTAAGCGCGCCAGTGGCCTCGGTCGCATAGTCGACATCAAAGCCGCGAAAACTCAGCCGTTCGGCGAGGGTGCTGACGAATTCTACTTCGTCATCTACCAGTAATACACGCATGGTTCATTCCTCCTTTGCTTTGGGCGAATGAAGCGGCAAGGAAACGATAAAGCTGGTCCCCTCCCCAAGTTTGCTGCTCACCTGGATACTCCCGCCAAGTTCTTTAATCAGACCATAGGTTATGGAAAGACCGAGTCCAGTACCACCAACTTTGGTTTTGGTCGAGTAAAAAGGCTCGTAAATCCTGGTGAGATCCGCCTCCGCCATACCGCAGCCGTTGTCGGTAATCGTTGTCGCCACTCGGTCCATGCCCTCACGACGGACAGCCACTTCAAGTCTGCCACCAACTTCCATCGCGGCAAAGGCATTGTTGATGATATTGAGAAAGATCTGCTGCAGTTTACCGCGATCGGATTCAAATTCAGGAATATCACCAGCGATATCTAGATCAACGGTGATTGCCCGGTACTCCGCCTCTTTGTGGAGAAAACCAAGAACCTCCTTGATGATCCCGCCAAGCTGGACCTTGCCGACCGCACTGTCCATATGCCTGGCAAATCCAAGCAACCTTTTGGTTATTGTGCCGCAGCGATCAACCGAAGAGATGATCGAATCAATCAAACCGATAATTCTCGGATCGGCGGCAGACTCCTTGGTGTAGGTGTACAGGTCTTTGATCAGCCCAGCCTTTTCGTTGATTACCGCCAATGGGTTGTTGATTTCATGGGCGACACCAGCGGCCAGACGGCCAATCGAAGCAAGTTTATTGGAGTACTCCATCTCATGAAGAGCATGCAGCCGACGCTGGTCAAGACGGTACATGATGTTGACCATGTAGGTCGAAAAACCGAGAAGGGCAATGAGGATAACGGTAATGCTCGCCAGCAGAAAACCGATCAGTTTCAGGCGGGCGTCCCGCCACGGCTTCATTAACTCTTCCTTATTCTTAATGATTATCAAAATAAACGGAGAATCTGGTATATAG
>JAZBOD010000223.1:0-5213 GCA_036350955.1 Desulforhopalus sp.
CGATCAGAATTGTTGGTCAGCTTGCCACTTTACCCGACCTGAGGAGTTTTGTGAACTCTTCAGCGGGAATCGGTCTGGAGAAATAGTAGCCCTGGTAGAGCTGGCACTCCTTTTCGGCGAGGTACTGCAGCTGTTCGACGGTTTCCACCCCTTCGGCAATCACCTGCAGGCCCAGACTGTGGGCCATGGTGATAATCGTTGTCACCAGGGTGAACTCGCTGCTGTCGGGCTTGATATCGTTGACGAAGCTGCGGTCAATCTTCAGGGTGTGCAGTGGCAGAGTCCGGAGGTAGCTCAGCGAAGAGTAGCCGGTGCCGAAATCGTCCACCGAAAAGCGGATCCCCCGGGCGCGGAGCAGGGTCATTTTGGCGACGGTTTCCTCCACCGAAGTGAGCAGACTGCCCTCGGTCAGTTCGATATCGAGGTGATGCGGATGCGCCCCGGTTCTGTTCAGGGTGTCGACGACCCGGTTGACAAAAGTGGCGGCGGAAAACTCTTTGGCGCTGATATTGACGGCGATGCTCAGCGATGGGTCAAGGAGGCCTGCGTCCTGCCAGAGGCGGATGTTCCGGCAGGTTTTTTCGAGGACGTACTCGCCGATATCGACGATGATCCCGGTCTCTTCGGCGATGGCGATAAATTCGAGTGGGGCGATCATTCCCCGCTCCGGATGAATCCAGCGGAGCAGAGCCTCGGCTCCGGCCAGCCGCCCGTCGGCGGTAACCTGAGGCTGGTAGTAGAGAGTCAGTTCCTCGTTGTCGATGGCCTTCCTGATGTCGGTGTGCAGGCGCAGCCGCCGATCCGCTGCCCCCTGCATTTCCGGTTGAAAAAACCGAAAGGTGCCCTGGCCGGCGCTCTTGGCCTGGTTCAGGGCGGTATCGGCCTGTTTGAGGATGTCCTCCGGGTTTTTACCGGCCTCCGGGAAGAGCGATATGCCCATACTGAAGCTGATTGTCAGCTGTTGTTCGGCGATGAAGAAGGGTGCCGCCATGCTTTCGGTGAGTCGCCTGGTGACCTCCTCAACCTCCCGAGCCGCCTGATCGATGGCTGGATCCAGGTGGGAGAGGAGAAGGGTAAACTCGTCACCGCCCATCCGCGCAGCGGTGTCTTCCTCGCGAAGGCAGTCGGCCAGGCGGGTCGCCACCTGGCGGAGAAGGTTGTCGCCGGCACCGTGTCCCAGAGCGTCGTTGACGGTATTGAAGTTGTCAAGATCGAGGCAGAGCAGCGCGCCGTGCTGATGGTGGCGGACCGAGCGAGCTACCTCCTGATGCAGGTACTCCAGGAGGAGCCGGCGATTGGGCAGGTCGGTGAGCATGTCGTAGCTGGTCCGCCGGCTCAATTCCTGAGCCACCTTCTGGTAACGCTCTTCGCTTTGCCGGAGGACTCTTTCCTTTTCGACGCTTTCCAGGCGCAGGCTGATGTTTTCGGCGATATTGTGGTTGAGCCGGCGGGCGCTGAACAGGCTGACCAGGAGAAAGAGGATTACCAGAAAACCGGGAAGAAGGCCGCCCTGGTGATGGATGAGGATCAGCTGGGTGGCCAGGGGAAGGAGGCAGAGGGCAAGAAAACCGGAGATTGCCGGCCAGCTGGGACAGAGTGAAGGAATAGCGGCGGCGGAGATCCCGACGATGACGATGATAAATACTGCCTGGCTGGCAGGATTGCTTTCCGGAAAGATAGTCAGGGAAGCTCCCCCCCAGACCATCGCCGCCAGCCAGGTGCCGGCGAGAAAAAGCGGGTAGAGATAGGGGGAGGGCCTGCCGCTCTTCTCGCCGGCTATCGCCAGGTAAATCGCTGACAGGCGGATTGCGGTGGCGAGCAGCAGGGCGGCCAGCCAGATGAGCAGGAGACTGGTGTCGGCATCGCCGAACTGCAGCCAGCTGAGGAGTGCCCCGATCACCAGCGAGATGATAATCGGCAGCAGCGAGTTGCGGTAGAGCAGATGTTGCTGCTCTTTGAGCAATTGGTGGGAGGGCTGAAGGTCAGACATGGCTCAGCCTATTGGCGATCTTGTTTTTGCGGTATCGCCTGAATTGGCAGTATAGTGGTGCGGTTGCGACCGTTTTGTTTCGAGAGGTAGAGGCCCCAGTCGGCGGTGTCGATCAGCTCCTGTTTGCTGAACTCGTCCTCAGGGGTGAGCAGGGCACCGCCGCAACTGATGGTTACCTGAATCGAATTGTTCTGGACGACGGTGGTCAGCGCCGCCGTACTGCGCCGCAACCGTTCGGCAAAGACTTTCATCCCGGCGAGATTGGTCTCCGGCAGAATCACCGCAAACTCCTCACCGCCGTAGCGGGCAATAATATCGGTGGGCCGCATTGCCCGGGAGACCGACTGGGCGAGATTGATCAGCACCTGATCGCCGGTGGGATGGCCAAAGTTGTCGTTGATCTTTTTAAAAAAATCGATGTCGAACAGCAGCAGGGAGAGGTGGTGGCCGTAACGCTTCACCCGGGCGATTTCCCGGTCGAGGGTCTCCTGGAAATAGCGGTGGTTGTATAAGCCGGTCAGGCCATCGCGGAAGGCCAGTTGTTCGAGCTTGGCGTTCGCTCGTCGCAGTTCGTCGGCAAAACGTTCCGCGATATCTTTGGACTGTTTCAGTTCGAGAACCAGCTGCTCGTAGGAGAAGTTCAGCTTGCCCAGTTCGTCGTTGGCCTCCTGGAGCATCTGCGAGTAGGGCTTCATCTCACCCGGGTCAAGTTCGAAGATCTTGAGAATATCGACACTGTTCTGGGCAACCTCGTCGATCAACTGCCGGGTCTTTTCCGCCGGGATGTCGAAAAATTCCGCCATCTTTGCTTCGAGAAGCTTGACATTGCTGCTGGTATCCGGGTCGCTGTAGATGATTGACAGCAGGTTGGCGACGTTGAGTACCGAGGCCGCCCGGCGATACTTCTCCGGTGCCTCTGCCGGGTTATGGTGGTGGAGGATTGGGGTGATGATCGTTTCGGGGATGCCCCAGGACTGGAGGAGGATGTATCCGAGCTGCTGGTGGTCGTAGTGGTATTTTTCCTTTTCAAAGCGCACCAGGCCGCCGGTCCCTTTGGCCGTCCGGCATTCTTGCAGGGTCTGGACATAGTCCTGACCTTTGGTTAAGTACATGGTCAGGACTCCGAGATCCTTGAGCAGGCCGGTGACAAAGATGTCTTCATCCTTTGCCTCGAGCAGCGCCATGACCATCTTTGCCGCCACTGCGGCGGTGACCGCCCGCCGCCAGAAATAGTCGAAGTCAAAGAAGGGGTCCTCTTCGCCGCGCATGTTGCCGGCAATGACAAAAGAGAGGGCAATGTTTTTGATGACATTGGTGCCGAGGATCGACAGCGCCCGGCCGACGTTGGTGATCTCCGACGGCAGGGAATAGAAAGCCGAATTGGCGATACGGAGCATCTTGCCGGTCAACGCCGGATCAGCGGAGATGATCTTTTCCAGATCCTTCAGCGAGGAGTCCTTGTTCTGGACGGTTTCGAGAATCCGCACGGCTATCGCCGGCGGTGAGGGCAGATTGATCTGGTCACGGATCAAATGGTGCAGCTCTTTGGCGAGATCTTCGGTCATTGTGGTATAGGTTGTAAGAGAGGATCAGCTCGGTAATCACCATTTTTCACCCGGACGGAGGTTTTCCCATGCAAAAATAATGATAGCCTCGTTCGCCGGCTTTGTAAAGTTTCGGAATGATTTAGTACCTTCCACAAAAATTATCCTGGTTTTATGCTGGAAATCACTCGATCTAAAGGGGGTCAAGCACTCTGGGTGAGGGTGAGAAAGCTGCTGTCTGCCTGGCTGCAACAGTTTGGCTGGCAGGGAGGCAACGGCAATCAGGCTCTAATCCAGCCTGGTTGATGGTGGCACCTTCCCGGAGGTTGCTGGTAAATCTGCTTGAACAAGCCTCGATTTGCTGGTATCAATGGGTGCCACGGAGGAGTGCCGGAGCGGCTGATCGGGACGGTCTCGAAAACCGTTGTGGGGGAGACCCCACCCAGGGTTCGAATCCCTGCTCCTCCGCCAATTGGCAGTTCAACAACGTCCAAATAAGTCCAAAAAAGCCCGCTTTCCTTATGGATTGCGGGCTTTTTGTTGCCTGGGGTCGTCCAGGGAAATCCTCTTGTATCCATCCATATTTGTTGGTGCTTTTGCCCTGTTGGTACCAACTGGTTAAATGCTTGAGAATACCACGGCAAGTCTATATCTACCAAAACACATGGACATTCATTTGGCGGTGATGTCAGGCCAGCCAATTACCTGCGATTTTTCATTCAAATCCAGCCATTAAGTGTCCGCAACTGAACACTGTTGCCAAAGCTGTCTGGCAAAGGTAGTTTTGAGGCATTGGATGGGGATGGCCCTTTGTTGGAAAGGGCATTTTCAGGAAGTTCCAAGCAGGCTATGACGTATCACCCTGCAGCTTTTCGCGAGTAGCCATCTACCTGAAGCAAGTACCATAATGTAGAAAATCCTTTTCAAGGGGGATCAAATTGACGCAGATAATATGGCATGGTTCCTCTCTCCAGGAGATCACCAGCCTAGCCAAAGACGCACTATTGGAAGTCGGCCACCACATTGATAAAGCCAAAAAACATGGTGCAACGTTAGAATGGCGGCCGATCCGAAGTGATATTCAAGGTGTAAGGGCAATCAAGGTCTCGAATGGCGAGGAGCAGCAGTTGGTGTATGTCGCAAAAATCTCAGATAAAATCAATGTGCTTGGGTTATCCCCTGAAACAACTCCCAACACAATAGTATCGACTTGCGTATGGGAGGCACTCATCGCTGATCCTGTTGAAAGGAGGATCTGTCATTGGAAAAGTAATCAGGTGATCAGGATCAAGGAAAGGATACAAGAGCTTGGATTACCCATTAAAGAGGCAGCAGAGAGAATGGAAATCTCCAGAGTGCAGGTGGAGAGCCTTTTTCGTGGAAGAATCAACGAGTTCACCCCAGAGGAAATGGCAAGCATGTTTTTCAAACTTGTTATCCAGGATCGGGAAGATAGCGGTTGAGCCAAATGTCAATATCCTGCTGTGCCGCTTCAGTACGAACCGGATAACCTGATTATTCTGCATTGCCGGTTATCCAGAACCGTAGAGAATGGTTGGAACAAGGACTTGCAATGATAAACAACCAAAAGATCCCATACGCCAGACGGCACCTCCTGGTATCACTGATCATCCTGCTGGTTGTTGCCGTTTCCTGGTCTGGCTACATCGATCGGCAGA
>JAZBOD010000224.1:0-6282 GCA_036350955.1 Desulforhopalus sp.
CTGGTCCGGACTGCCCACCTGCTCCACTTTTCCCTCTTTGAGGAGAATAACCTGATCGGCCATGGTCATCGCCTCGGTCTGGTCATGGGTTACGTAGAGCATGGTCAGCCCGAGGTCCTGCTGGAGCCGGCGGATTTCCGTACGCATTTCGGTGCGCAGTTTGGCGTCGAGATTGGACAGCGGTTCGTCCATCAGGCATACCGGCTGGCGGGAGACGATGGTCCTCGCCAGGGCAACCCTCTGCCGCTGGCCTCCGGATAACTGGCTGGGCTTGCGCTCGAGCAGTTCGGTCAGGCCGAGGAGCTCGGCCGCCTGCTCAAGCCGGCGCCGCCGTTCTTCCGCCGGAAGTTTGCGGACCTTGAGGCCAAAAACAATATTTTCCCGCACATTGAGGTGAGGGAAAAGGGCATAGGACTGGAAAACCATTGACACCCCGCGTCTGGCGGCATCGCGGCAGGTAACCTCCTCACCGCCGATGAGGATCTCGCCGGAGGTAACCGGTTCCAGGCCGGCGATCATCCGCAGAATGGTCGATTTCCCACAGCCCGAGGGACCGAGCAGGACGGTCAGACTTGCCGCCGGAACCGAAAAGCAGACCTGATCGACGGCCACCTTGCCTGACCAGTTCTTGCAGAGGTTGACCACTTCAATCCCGCTCATTGCCCCTCCTCTGCATCGCCACGTCTTCCCGGCAGAGGGCAGAGCACCGTTTCGGTCGCCGAACCCTCGAGCAGGGCGAGGATCCCCTCCGGTGGCTGCTGGTCGCAGAAGATCTTGCTGACGTGGGTGACAGAGCCGCCGCGGACATGGGCTACCCGGCCAAATTTGCTGTAGTCGAGGACCAGAAAAGAGGTGCGGCAATTGGCGAGGATGGTCTGGCGGATCGCCACTTCGGCTTCGTCGAAATCGAGCAGGGTGCCATCGGCATCAACTCCGGCAACCCCAAAAATGCCGAAATCGACCTTGTAGGCGGCGAACAGGCTCTCGGCGGCGGTCCCGAGGATATCGCGGTCGTCGTTGCGCATTCTCCCCCCGGCAACGGTGATTATTGCTGTCGGGCTGGCGGCCAGGGCCATGGCGACATTGAGATTATTGGTGATAATGTTCAGGTTCTGGTGCCCGGTAAGATACTGGGCGACCAATTCCGGGGTGGTGCCGATGCTGAATGCCAGTGAAGCCCCATCAGGAATACGCCTGGCAACCTCGGCGGCAATGGCTGCCTTGGCGGTGCTGTTGAGGATCTGGCGGGAGGTGTAGGCCTGATTGCGGGTGAGTACCAGCTGCTCGACACCGCCATGCCGCCGGCGGGCAAGGCCGTAGTCACAGAGTCGCTGCAGGTCGCGGCGGATGGTCTGGTTGGTAACGCCAAAGCGCTGGGCGAGCGTCTCCACCGCCAGCGATTTATGGTAGCCCAGCATTTCAAAGATCTTCAGTTGCCTGCTGGTCGGTTGATCGGACACCTTGATCGCCTGCTCCTGAGCTTGATGTTCCAGTGAATGTTCCAGGTGTTCATATGAATTGAATTTACCGTAGAGGATGACTGTTTTCTTTTCGTTATGTTCTCTTTAAAAATTCCTCTTCCCCTCTATTCGGGGGACACCATACTTGATTCAAACATCTCTGGCGGTTTTCCCTATTTCCCCAAGACGAGGAATGGGCAATGGCGTTGTCAATACGGCAACGATTGCTTGGCAAGCCCTCCCCTTGGAAGGCGTTGTCACGGCAGAACCGTGAACCGGTATCCGGATTTGGCGGCGGGCAGGAGTTGTCGCCCAGACCAAGAAAGAGAAAACCAGGTTGCAGGCCTAAAGCTTTTTTCATCACTTTCTGTTCATTCGCTAATACAAACCGCGCTAGGGTGATGGCTTGAATCCGGTTTGTGACCTGCCCGGTGATGTCGGGCAGGTGCTGCGGCAGGCAGCCAGGAAAGGGTATGCTGGCCGGGGCTAGGAGCACTAAAGCGCCTCCCGCCACGCATAATGCGTGCAATCACGTTGTTATTATTCGGTTATGGAGCTGTCGAGGAAAAAGGGCGTCGCGCGTCGCCGGGTACTCATCTGGGGGTTGGTGCTCGCCTGTGCCGCCGTGGCAGGAAAACTGGCCGGCATCTCACTGGCCTTTCTCAGGCCACCACAGAAAAAGGGGACCTTCGGCGGTCTGGTTAATGCCGGCTCTCTTGGGGAAATCCCGGAGGCAGGATCGGCACCCAGGCTGGTGCCCCAGGGCCGTTTCTGGCTCGTTCATGGTGAGAACGGCCTCCGGGCCATCTACAACTCCTGTACCCATCTGCAGTGCCTCTTTGGCTGGGATGAAGAGAAAAATGTCTTCATCTGCCCCTGTCATGGTTCCGAGTTCTCCAGGGCGGGAAAAGTTCAGAAAGGCCCGGCCACGCGAGACCTTGATTGTTTCCCCCTGCGTCTGGTCGACGATCAGGAAGAGGTGGTCCGACAGGTCGAGGAGCAGGCTGACTTAGCGGTTGCCGACTTGTTCATGGCAGGCGATGGCGAGCCGGAACAGCCTGCCGGGAAGATCCTTATCCTCCAGGTGGACACTGGTCGCCGGATCAGTGGTGCCAGGGGAAATGGCTGAGTTTTCGTCATCGGAAAATACGCGGCGCAGAAAATCACTTGGCCATGAAGCATCGTCAAAGCTTTATTCTCCATATGCGGCCGCGCAGTTTCGATCCTGCGGCAGTCTCTTTTGCCAATACCTATTTCCTCGGTTTTCTTTCAATCTTTTTCCTGGTGCTGGAATTCGTCACCGGCGCGGTGCTCATGGTCTATTATGCCCCGACCCCCGATGCCGCCTACGAATCTGTCGTTCGCCTGAGCACCGAGGTGCCTTTCGGCCGGCTTGTCCGGGACCTTCACCGCCTTGGCGGTGAGTGCATGATCGTCGTCCTGGTGCTCCACATGCTCCGGGTCTTCCTCTCCGGGTCCTATCGCAATCAATACCACCTCACCTGGGTAACCGGAGTTCTGCTCCTGGTCTGCACTCTTGGCCTGGCATTCAGCGGCTATCTGCTTCCCTGGGATCAATTGGCCTACTGGGCGGTGACCATCGGTACCAGCATAATGGATACCATCCCCGGCATAGGGGGAGAGATCGGCCTGCTGCTCCGCGGCGGGCCTGAGTTCGGCGCCCATGGTCTGCTCCGCTTTTACCTGCTGCATATTGTCGGCATTCCCGCAGTGATGCTGCTGTTGCTTGCTGTCCACTATTATCGGATATCGCGGTTGCATGGCATTTCCCTGCCGGTTCAGCGGCAACAGGCACTCCCTGGAGGGGCTCGGGAAAAACGACCGCTTCTGCCCGATATGGTCCTCCTTGATCTGACCTTGAGCCTGCTGGCCCTCGCCCTGCTCATCCTGGCGGTGACCTATCTCTATGATGCGCCCCTTGAACACCATGCCGATCCCCAGCATACCCCGGCCCTTACCCGTGCTCCCTGGTTCTTTCTCTGGCTGCAGGGAGCGCTGAAACTCGGGGACAGTTTTCTCATGGGGGTCTGCCTTCCGCTCCTCTGCCTTGCCGGTCTGATCGCCCTTCCCTATCTTGATCGCTCGCCGCGCAAGCCGATCCGGCAAAGGCCGGTCGCTCTGGCGCTTCTCCTGGCAACCTGCCTGGCGCTTGCCGCTCTGAGCTACCTCGGCTTACCCCGTTTCGGTGTACACCCCAATCCGGTGGCCGCCTTACTCGAGGAGGTGGCACCGGAGGAAGGCCGATCCCCGTTGCACCAGATCTCCTATGCCGATCTGGTGCAGGGAGTCTATGAGGTCGGGGATACGAGCCAAAATGACCATGGCACATTCTCCCGCTGGCTTAATCGCCTTAGCCAATCGGTTGCGCAGTTGACGGAACAAGGCTTCCCTGACGCCAGGGGGGTTGTCCTGGTGGAGGATTGGCAGGAGGCGTTCAAGCGGATTACCGTCAGAGTGCATTGGCAGGATGCGGCCGGAGGGCGGCAGCCGATGAGTGCCGAAAAGACCGTTTACCTGCACCGGGCGGTGGTAACGGGTGGTTCCCCCTTGCCTGAGAGGGGGAATTGATGAAACAGGTGCTGATAACCGCCCTCTGCAGTGCAGTGCTTCTCGCCGGAACCCTCGCCTTGATTGTCTCCGGTGAACAGGAGCGTCTGCAAAGGGACACGGCGATCCAGGCAGGCAAGGTTATCGAACAGGGTGCCAGGCTCTATGGGCTGCATTGCCGAACCTGCCATGGCAGCAGGGGGGAGGGGGTCGGCCAGTTGGGCCCGGCGCTTGGCGATCGCCACTTTTTCACCGCCCGCCTGCAGGAGGTCGGCTGGCAGTCAACCTTGGAGGAGTATATCGTTTCAACCACCACCCATGGCCGGCTGATGGGCACCAGGCCGATCTACGCCGGCAACGGCCTGAACGCGGTCATGCCGCCCTGGCACCGCAGCTCTGGCGGGATGCTGCGAACCGATGAGATCGCCGATCTCACCGCCTTCATTGTCAACTGGGAAGCCACCGCCACCGGCAAGCTGGAGTTGGCCGTTCTGGCACTGCCGGAACAAAACCTCCAGGATCCCCGGACCATTGCCCGTGGTGAGCAGGTTTTTGGCCAACACTGTGCCAGATGTCATCAACATCACCCCGACACCGCGTCGGCTTCGGTCGGCCCCAATCTCGGCAATATTGCTCTGGCTGCTGCCGGTCGCCGTGAAGGGCTTGATGCCCTGGAGTATATCCGGGAGTCGATCCTGATCCCTGCCGCCCATCGGCCGGATGGCTATACCGCCATCCCCGAGGAACAGGAGTGCGGCGCCGTCCTGGCCGAGAGCGAACTGGCCGCGGTGATTGCCTTTCTCAGCCGCTAAGATGCCGATGGTGATACGCAAGGGTTTTGTACTCATGATGTGCAGTTGGCTCGGTCTTGGGGCGGCGACACTTTCAGCGGAAAACCAAGAACAGGTCCTGCGGGACCCGGTCGCCCTGGGGGCCTGGCTTTACCAATGGCAATGTCTGGGCTGCCACGGCGACTACGCCAGGGACCGTTTCGGCGATGAATACGACGATCAGGAGGAGCTGGTTGCGGCGATAGAGAGCGGCGGCTGTAAAATTTCCTGGGCGCGAAAGGCCGGGGGGCAGTTCGGCAGCCAAGAGATTGAGGCGCTGGCTGCCTATGTGCAGAAGTGGGAAGAGGGCGAGGGCCCGCCGGACTTGCCGCCTCTGCCTCCGCCACCGGTGGAGGAGACTTCTGCGCCGGCGACGGTATCCGGTGATGCGGAGAAAGAACCGGCCCCGACCCTGCCGGTGAATGAGAATGCCCTGTCGTCGGTACTGCAGAAGCTGGTAGACAGGAACCACATCGCCCACGGTGGCTGGCTTTACACCCGAAACTGCTACCGTTGCCACCTGACCTACGAACAGGCGAGGATGGGTAAGGGGATGGCCTCTGAGACTGTTCAGCGCTTTATCGCCGAAGGGAAAACCTCAACCCAGATGAAACCTTTCAGTCAGATGCTGGGCGGTGAGTTGAAAAACAGTGAAATCAAGGATATCACCAGATACATCACCACCTGGGAGGAATACGGGGAGCCGTTGGCCATAGCCAAAGAGCTGATGATTCCCCCGGCCATTGACCCCGCCGATTTCAAACCACTGCGCCTGACCCGGTTCAGTCCCGTTCAGGGGGACAGGAGCGTTGGTGGCAGACTGTTTCGGCTGCACTGCAGTGGCTGTCACGGCAGTGGTGGCGAAGGTTATTTCGGTGCTTCCCTGCGGAGTGGCGCATGGACTCTGCGGCAGGACCTCTTTGTCAAAGCAGTGGTCAAAGCAGGTGTTCCGGGAACCCTGATGAGGAGCTGGGACAGCGGCAGCGGCGGTCAGCTTGCCGCCAGAGAGATCGACGATCTGGTCGCCCATGTCATCCACTGGCAGCAAAGCGCAGGGCCAGACCCCTCACCCGCCGAGAATGTCGTCGGGGCAGACTGAGCGCGGCCAGGCCTGAGGAAACCCCAAGGCCTGGCCTGTTCTCCAGTTAGTTGGCGGCAACTGCCCTGATGGCATCGTACACGTCGCCGTTGTTGCTGCGACCAATCTCGATCCACTCAAGATCAAAACTCTCGTCAGCCTTCTGGTTTACCTTGGCGGCATACAGGGTGCCGGCAGTGAGATCACCCTCCTTGTCGGCGACAAACTTGGCCAGGATGACGTCGGTGCCGTCATCGCCGCTGTAGACGGTCTTCTGGTCATCCATGACCATACTCATCTCGTAGCTGAGACGCCCCATGGCATAATGTTTGACCACGGTGGTCGC
>JAZBOD010000225.1:0-3676 GCA_036350955.1 Desulforhopalus sp.
AGTTTCTGGCCGACAAGGTTATCGACAGCCGGCCATTTCTCCTCCTGGCGGGAGAGATCAGCCAGGATGATCTGGGCCGGCCGGACAAGGCTCTGCTGTTTTATGAAAGGATCCGTCGGGAAAATCCATCCGACCCCGAGGTGGTCGAGCGGATAGAGGCAATTCAGGTAAGTCTGGCCGATGATCTGCTGGTTATCGTCGAAAATGGCGGTGCTGCTCAACTCTGGGATGATCTGGCCGAGATAGCCCCTAACCGTCTGGCAATTTTTTTAGAAATTGCCGATCTGCTAGAGGGCAAGGCCCGGGTTGATGAACTGGTGGAGATCCTCACCATCATCCATCAGCACTATCCGGCCGATGACCAGATCACCCTGCGGATTGCCGGGCAGTATGCCCAGGCCGGTGACCACCTTCAGGCGCTGCACTTCTTCGATCTGGCCGGCAAGGCAGCCCGCAATAAAGCGTACTTTCTCAATCGGGCACAGAGCGAGCTGGCCCTCGGTCTGGAGCTTGCCGTTCTCGACTCCTTCGAAAAGGCTCTGGCCTTTACCCCTGGCGATATCCGGCTGCGCAAGAGTTGTATCGAACTTGCCGGCAGCCTTGGCCTGGTCGATCGTGCTGGGGTTTTTTTTGCTGAAGCCTTGAAGACTGGGCCTGGTGAGAATGCCGAATCGCTCTACTTCAGTTATCTCCAGCAGCTTTCCCGAAATTCGCTGTTTAGCCGTCATGCAACTGTTTTCCGCATGGCTTTGAACCATTTCGCCGACAATGAAGACGTGGTTGCCCGGCTGCAGATCCATCAGGCGAAAACCCTCCGCCGGGAAGGCAAGCGCCGTTCGGCGGAACAGCTGCTGCGGGTTCTCCTCAATGAGGGGATTCTGGTTGACCAGGTGCTCTTTCAGCTTACCGACAATGCTTTAACTGACCGAAATTGGCCAGCAGCACAGGTTTGGCTTACTGCCCTTGCCGGACACCATGGCGTAGCTGATCTAGACAGTATCACCGCCGGCCAGCCTGACCTGTTCCTCCTCCGCCTGAAAATGGAGCGGCTCACCGGAAATCCGGAAAAAGCCCTGCTTCTTCTGGCTGACATAAAGCTCAGCGATCAGCCCGGAGATCTTCCGGGGTGGCTAGAGACCCGGCTGGCCAGAGAGATCTGCCATGTGCAGTATGCCGGCGGGAAGTACCCGGCAGCCTGGCAGAGCTGCGGTGAGGCCCTTGAACTGCCAGGCTTTGATCCGGAAGTTCTCCAGCTCCAGAGCCTGGTCGCCGAAAAAATCGTCAAGCAGAGCGACAGGAAAAACCGGATGCTGACCGTCGCTGGCGAGCCGATCCTCTCTCGCCAGCTGGCCATGGCGGAAACGGAAATCGCCCAGCTCGATTTTCCTGCCGCGGAAAAGCGTCTCAATGCTGTTCTCAACGCCGCCGGACAATCGGTGGCGGCAACGGCCGCCCAGGTGGAACTCGCCACTGCCCGGGGGAGATTTGCCGATGCGGTCGATGCCCTGGAGCACTTGCGAGAGCGCTTTCCTGAGGAACAGTTCTTTGACAAAAAGTTGATCGATATCGAACTCCGGCAGGGCCGGTTCGATCGGGCCTTGACCATTCTTCGCCAGCGATCGGGGGCTGATTCCGTTGAGCAGATGATGGAACTCCTCGAATCTGCTGAAGAGACTGAATTCCTGCTTACTCTGGCCAGGCTGCTCTGGGGGAACAGAGAACAGGAAAAAGCCCTCCAGGTCTATCAGCGGCTGTTGACCCCGTCGGTCGCCGATCTGCTCCGGGAGGATTTTGAAAAGAGGCAGGTGAACGAGAGAGCCGTTGCGCTTGAAAAAAGTTTCTGGAATTCCCTGACGTTCCTGCTCTCTGCTCAGCCAGATCGGGTAGCGGAACTGATGGAACCCACTTTTTTGCTGGATAATCTCGGCAGTGAAACTGGAGACGTGGTCAGTGGCCATTTTGCCAGATTCAGTTGGCAGGAGTTGATTGGCAATGAGTTCCAGGCTCGAAAGGCGATAGCCGAGCGGCACTACTTTTTTGCGGAAAAGAGTTACCAGAAACTGCTTGAAAAAGAAGATGCCACCGAGGCGATGTCCGACCTGGCAACGATCTACAGCCGGATCGGCAAATACCGTAAGGAAGCACAGATCTATGAGGCGATCCAGAGTAGCGGCCAGGTGAGTCCGGAAATCGCCGAATCGATGGCGCGGAGCAATCTGCAGCTGAGTCCGCAGAACGTCTTTTCCGGTGAATTCCAGCGGAAAGAGGGCCGGGGTGGGCTGGTCGATCTGGAAAAAACCACCGGGGAGACTGCCTTCTGGATTGCTCCGGATCTGGAGAAGGAACTTCGCTTCAGATACGCCAACAATCGCTACCGATCAATCGATGGCGATGCTACTGCCGGGAGCAATCTCGTCGCCGGCATGGCCACCTTCGATTTTGGCAGAAATTACGAGCTTACCCTGGCTGCCGGCGCCGAAAAGTTCAACAGCGGTGGCGACACGGTATTCACCAGCGAAGCCCTTCTCCGTGGTCAGGTCGATGACTTTGCCAGCGGTTATGTTCTGGTCTGCCAACGTTTGGTGGAGGATTCGGTCGCCACTGTTCAGGAAAAAATCACCTACACCCAAATTAAAACCGGCCTCGATCTGGAGACGGTTATCGGCGCGACCTTTGGCGGCGACATCGCGCACCGCAACTACAGCGACGGCAACTCCCAGAACCGGTTTCACGGCTACTCCTCCTACAGTGTTTTTGGCGAAGCCCAGCGTCTGGAGTTCCGTTACGATTTTGACTATTTCACCAGCAGTGATGAATTTACCGACCGTGAAGAGCTCGAACCGGGTGAAACAGCACTCAGCAAGACGCGTTACTGGAGTCCGGACAACTTTACCGAACACCGTTTCGGTATCAATTTTCGCCACGATTTCCTCGGCTACAAAGCAGAGAAAAAAAGCGGCATGAGCTTCTATTCACTCAGTAACACCATCGGTCTTGAAGACAACGAAACCATTGCCTACACGGGGTTGTTTCATTTTTCCCTTGAAATCAGCCCGCATTTGTTAGTAAAAGGCGATTTCACTTTTTCTACCAGCGACGAATACGAAGAGAAGGCTGTGGTTCTCGGGCTGCACTATCGCTGGTAAAGGTGACGCCTATCCCGGCCTGAGACGAGAGCTTTGCCAGGTAAAGTTGACTGTGCCGTTCCTACTCCTGCCAGAGGTTCCCGGTGAACCTTGCAGGATTTTTTTATGGAGGAGAAGATGGTTGAAAGAATCCCGATGTCAAAAACCGGGCATCGGAAATTGCGCGAAGAACTGATGCACCTTGAACGGGTCGAACGGAGCCAGGTGGTCAAGGCGATTGAGACTGCCCGGGGGCATGGTGACTTGAAAGAGAACGCTGAATACCATGCCGCCAAGGATCGTCAGGGGCACATTGAGGGGAGAATCAAGGAACTCAAGGACAAGCTGTCCCGGGCGGAGATTATTGACTGTACCTCGGTCAAAACCACTACGGCGGTATTCGGTACTGTGGTCAAATTGCTCGATCTCGATACCGACGAGGAGATAACCTATCAGCTGCTCGGACCCGAAGAAGCCGATGTCAAGACTGGTTCGATCTCGGTACTCTCTCCCCTTGGCAGAAGTATCATCGGCAAAGAGGTCGGCGATGA
>JAZBOD010000226.1:0-4509 GCA_036350955.1 Desulforhopalus sp.
AAGGGTTCCATAAAGGCGGCTTCGCCTTTACAGAACCCTTTACCATCGTGTTCCTCGAACAAGACTCTTTATACGTCTTCTGACTTCTGGATACTGCCGGTCGCGCCTTCCCGATCGAGTAAACGATCAGTGGCTTCCCAAAGGGAAAGCGACCCCAAATTCCAGTTACAGGGGCGGGACCGTCACGGAATCGCACCGTGTTCCGTTTATAAAGCTGTCTGTATAGCTGATCAGCACCGTCATTGCCCGATCGGCCACCAGTGTACGACAAATTTTCCCCCTGTCAACAGGAAGATGGTTGCGAAAAACTGGCCTTCATCTTCAGGCGAAACACTATCGAAAAGTCCAATAACTGTCTTCGACAGGTCTTTGGCGGTCTTGGTTGACCTCAATTTGACAGTTATATATCTGCTCTGGCAGTGCTTTCTTGGTAAGCAGACTCAAGATTGAGTTTGTTCTGAGCTGCTTTCTCTCTGGCGAAATGTAGCCCTAAAGACCTTGGCTTCGGGGGAAGTCAATGGACAGATAAAAAGATCATCGGCATCAAAACATGAGTCGTGAGCAGGGCCGAATAGGCGAGGTTCGGTCTAGAGTGGGGTAATGCAGAGGAGGTATTTCTGCCGTGATGGAACTGCAAAGAGTGGTCATTTGCCATGAAATGATGGCCGATTACCCGGTGGACGTTCCCCCAACAACGCGCTATAGTCCGCCATTTTTTTTCGATCGCTGCCGTTCCTTCCTGATTCCCGTCACCGGTCATGTCACTTTTCGCCCTGTCGCAGATATTGGTCGGGATCGCCATATGCTTTGACTTCCTCTCATTCCAGTTCAAGGAACGAGGCAGGATTGTCGGCTGCCTGCTTGTATCATGTACCCTCATTTCCATCCATTTCATGCTCCTGGACCACTGGACCGCCGCCTGCCTCGGTCTATTTCAATTTACTGAGTATTCGAATAGTAGGGAATTGCTATGCTCAATCGACTATTATCGTTACAGAAGAAACCATCCTGCCAAAAGACTCTATAGAATCAAGCCTTCCTAAAATGAAAGTTTTTCCAGGATCATCGTTAGTTATCGTTCACAATGAAAACGGTTGGCGGAAGTTAAACATTTTCATATATTGCGAGGACAACAAGGTTAACTCATCCATAATTCTTTACCAAAAGGAGCATGCATGAAGACAAAGCATATCGATCCGACTCCAGAGGCCAGTTTCTATCCGCTGCTTATTAAAAATCTGCTCCTCACCCCTTTGAATTATTATCCGAACCAGAAGATAATTTATCGCGATCAGCAAGAATTTACCTACACCCGGTTCGGAGAAAGAGTTGCCCAACTTGCCCATGCCCTTACTGCTTTGGGAGTCAAGGGGGGGGATACTGTGGCGGTAATGGACTGGGATTCAAATCGTTACCTCGAATGTTATTTTGCCGTGCCCATGATCGGCGCCGTGCTGCACACGGTGAATATCCGCTTATCAACTGAACAACTGCTCTATACCATCAACCATGCCGAGGACGATGTCCTGCTGGTAAACGCGGAATTTTTGCCAATGTTGGAGCCTATCAAGGATAAAATGCTGACGGTAAAAAAAATTATCGTTCTGGCCGGTGCAAAAGAGAAATATACAACAAGCCTGGACATCGAGCAGGAATATGAGGCCATGCTCGAAAACCGGCCGCGGACCTACGATTTTCCTGATTTTGATGAGAATACTATTGCCACAACTTTTTATACTACCGGGACCACCGGTGTGCCCAAAGGGGTGTTCTTTAGTCACCGACAACTGGTGCTGCATACCTATGGAGTGCTGGCTGCCGTCTGCGGTTATGATGCCCAATCTCGATTAACTTCTGACGATGTATATATGCCGATTACGCCGATGTTTCATGTCCATGCCTGGGGCATGCCTTATCTCATGACCGTGCTTGGTACGAAACAGATTTATCCAGGCAAGTACGATCCGGTGACATTGCTGCGATTCGTCTCCGAATATAAAGTTACCTTTTCCCATTGTGTACCGACTATCCTGCATATGCTGCTGTCCCACCCGGCGGCGGCTGGGTATGATCTGAAAGGCTGGAAGGTTATTATCGGTGGCTCCGCACTGTCCAAGGGGTTGTGCAAGCAGGCCTTGGGGCATGGGATCAATGTTTTTACCGGGTATGGCATGTCGGAAACCTGCCCCATACTCACCCTGGCAAACTTTAAGCCGCATATGCTGAGGTGGTCGGAAGAAGAACAGATAAAAATTCGTTGCCGCACCGGCCTGCCGATCAATAACGTTGAGTTGAAAGTGCTGGATCCCGAGGGAAAAGAGGTTGCCCGCGATGGAAAATCCACCGGAGAGGTGGTGGTCCGAGCGCCTTGGTTGACCCAGGGATATTTAAAGGATGAAGAAAAAAGCAAGGAACTCTGGGCCGGTGGCTGGCTGCATACCGGCGATATCGGTTTCATTGATGAAGAGGGCTACCTGCAAATTACCGATCGCCTCAAGGATGTCATCAAAACCGGCGGAGAATGGATCTCCTCCCTGGAGTTGGAAGATATTATCAGCCAGCATCCGCTGGTCAGCGAAGTGGCGGTGATCGGCATACGAGACGCCAAGTGGGGGGAACGGCCGATGGTCCTGGTGGTACCGAAGCAGGGGACGGACAAATTGCTCACTGAAGATGATATCAGGGCAACGATCCAGATCTCTATTGATAAAGGCGTCCTGCCGAAATATGCCATGCCGGAAAGAGTCAAGTTGGTTGAGCAGATAGCCAAAACCAGTGTCGGCAAGATGAACAAAAAGCAGTTACGCGAGGAATACGGCAGCAATTGATGATGTCGTGAAAAGATACCACGCAAAATGGCCGGCCTGCTTGCAGTCCGACCATTTTGTATGATTTTATCGGCAATCATAAATTGATAACTTTTGCCTCTGCTGGTGACAATGCGAACACCAACTTAACGGGTTGCTAGATATTTTTCGTCTCTGACAGTGAATGTAGGGGAGGATAACGATGTAGACATGACTTCCTTTGAGGAGATGACGGTTGGGACACCTTTCAACCTGATTCGTGTCATGTCTATTTGCAACTCATTGCACCGTACCGGGTATTCCTTTGCCGGCTCAATCTCGTATGATGGTATTATGTGTCTATCATGATTGTCAGGGGAGAGGAGTACCGGTCCGGTATCAGCAATTTTTTCCACGTAGGGTTTCCGATGATCGAAACCGCAGCGATAATCAGGGCAAAGGGCAGAATCCTGGTCCACCAGATTGCTGGCGGGGGTAGACAGCCGGACAACACCCTCTTTGCCCTGCCCAAAATTCTGACCAGGGATGGCGAGGAGCCTGAATCGGCCCTGCTGCGCCTGCTGTGCGAAGATCTGGCACTGGACGCAACCATCGGCAGTCTCGCTGGCCAGAGCGAGAGAGCAGATGCCAACGGGTCGATCCACCAAATCGCCTACCACGTAACCACCAGCGGCATCGACGAGCAGACCCTGGCGCGGCACAACTTGCAGTGGCTGGATGAAGCTGAGCTTGACCCGCTGGAGTTTATCGCGACCGACCGGGCGCTGCTCAAGATACTCCGTGCCACCTCACCCGATTTTTATCAGACCAGTGCCACTGCCTATCATGCGGCAACCTCGAGCATTGCCCCGGCTGCTTTTTTGACACCCCTGACCAGAGTACTGCCTAACGGGGCGACAATCCTTGATGTCGGCTGCGGTTCCGGCCGCGATCTCCTCTGGTTAAAACAGCGGGGCTTTACCCCTACCGGCTTCGAATCCTCCTCCGCCCTGGCCGGCCTGGCTCGGGATCATTCCGGATGCCCGGTAATCGAAGGGGACTTTTTTACCTTCGCCTTTCACACCCTGCAGGTTGATGCCATTGTCCTGATCGGCACCCTGGTCCACCTCCAGCCGCAGCAGTTGCCCCCGATCCTGCAGAGAATAAGCAACGCCCTGCTCCCTGGTGGTTTCATCCTCCTCTCACTCAAAGAGGGCCCCGGCACCAGCTCCGCTGTTGATGGCCGTACCTTCACTCTCTGGTCCGAGCAGAGACTGCAGGAAATTTTTCAGGGCTTAAGGCTCGATATCGTCCACCACACCCGGCAGGAGTCACGACTAAGGCCAACCGATATCTGGCTCGAATATCTCCTGAAAAAACCAGTGCCCAATGATCATGACAAACCCGAAACTCTCCTCCCGGGTGATCGATGCCGTTAGCTGATGCCGCATATCTGGTCAGTGGTGGCACCGACGACCCTTTTTTGCCGCACCTGCTGAAGGCGATTGACGAGGCGACATCAATTCAGATTGCGGTGGCCTTCACCCTCCAGTCTGGCCTGCGACTGGTCTTTGATGCCCTGGCGGATGCCCTGGCACGACAGGTAAGCCTGCAATTTCTCACCAGCGATTATCTTGACGTGACTGAACCGGCCGCCCTCCGTCGGCTGCTGCTGTTGCAGGATGCCGGCGGCTCGGTGAGATTGTATGCCAGCGCTCTCGGC
>JAZBOD010000227.1:0-2746 GCA_036350955.1 Desulforhopalus sp.
CTCGGCAAGCGGGAGATCGATGCCGAACTCCTCGATGACTTGGAAGAACTGCTGATCACCGCCGACCTCGGAGTCGGCACCACTACCGATCTGCTGGAAGAGGCCCGACGCAAGGTCAAACGCCAGGAACTCTCCGACCCGGAATTGCTCAAAAAAGCGATCAAGGCCAATATCCGCGCCTATATCGCCGAGGCCGAGGTCGATGCCACCCAGGTGATGCCGGCGTCAGGGCCCTTTGTCATCATGGTGATCGGGGTCAACGGGGTGGGGAAAACCACGACCATTGGCAAGATTGCCCACAAATTCCGCAAAGCCGGCAGCTCGGTGCTCCTCGTTGCCGGAGACACCTTCCGTGCCGCCGCAGTCTCCCAGCTGCAGATCTGGGGTGAGCGCAACGGGGTCGAGGTCATCGCCGGCAAACCGGGCGCCGACCCTTCATCGGTGGCCTTTGATGCCCTGACTATTGCTAAACAGCGGGGTGTCGACGTCGTCCTGGTCGATACCGCCGGGCGACTGCATACCAAGGCCAACCTGATGGAGGAGCTGAAAAAGATCAAACGGGTGATGGACAAGAGTCTTGAGGGCGCCCCCCACGAAATCCTCCTGGTGATCGACGCCACCACCGGCCAGAACGGGATCTCCCAGGCCCGGCTGTTTAACGAGGCGATCGGGGTGACCGGGATTGCCCTGACCAAGCTCGACGGCACCTCCAAAGGAGGGATCGTGGTCAACATCTGCCGCGAACTGAAAATGCCGATCCGCTTCATCGGCATTGGCGAACAGATGGATGACCTCCGTGATTTTGCTGCGACAGAATTTGTCGACGCCCTGTTTTCTACCCCAACCAAGAACCAGCACGGCCGCTGATTTCGGTATCCGCCATGTATTATCGACGACAACGGCAGCAACCACCCGGCTGTGGCGGCTGTTTCCTGATCCTCCTGCTCTTCGCCTTCCTCTTTGGCGGTACCCAGGGGGTTTTCTCGCTGATCGGCACCCTGGCCTCGATGCTCCTCACCGGAATGGTGCTGTTTGTCGCCCTGTTCTGGGGCTTCAGTCTGTGGATGAAAAGCAAGGTGGCCAGTTACGAGAAGTCCCAAAGCGAAAGCCACAACCGCTTTGTCTGGCTGCTGGTGCAGATCCTCATCCACACCGCAAAGATCGACGGCCGGATTACCCGGGACGAAGTCCAGACCATCCAGCGTTTTTTCCAGTATAACCTCCGCTACAGCCAGACCCAGATGCTCTGGATCAAGGAGCTGGTCCGGGAGGCGACCAGTGCCGACCACTCCCTCGACGAGTTGCTCACCGAGTTCAAAACCACCTTTGCCTACGAACCGCGACTGATCCTCCTCGAGCTGGTCTACCAGATCCTCTACACCAAAAGAGATGTCCCCGAAGAGGAGTTGCGGGTGGCCCGCTATATCGCCACCTTCCTCGACATCTCCACTTACGATCAACGGACCATCGAGGCAAAATACCGTTACCGGGGGAGCGGTACCGGCCCCGGTGGTTTCGATATGACCGAGAAGCACTACGCCACCCTCGGCCTTGAACCGGGAGCGGATATGGAGGCAATCAAAAAGGCCTACCGCAAGTTGAGCATGCAGTACCACCCCGACAAGGTTGCCCATCTGGGCGCCGAATTCGGCAAGGTTGCGGAAGAGAAGATGAAAGAGATCAATGCTGCCTACGATTTTTTCAAAAAATCAGCATAGCCACAATCGAGGGAGACCATGACCATCGCCACAAAGATGCAGTTGTTTGCCGAAAAATCCTCCTGGATCCGCAAGATGTTTGAAGAGGGGGCCAAGATGAAGGCCCAGTACGGCGCCGACCAGGTGTACGACTTCAGCCTCGGCAACCCGGATGCCCCTCCACCGGAAAAGTTCAACGAGGTGATCGCCGAACTGGTTCGCGACACCCGTCCCGGGGTGCACGCCTACATGCACAACGGCGGCTACCCCTGGGTCCGCGAAGCAATTGCCGCCCGGCTCTCCACCGAGCAGCAGGTAGCAATCAGCCAGGGCGATATGCTGATGACCTGCGGTGCCGCCGGCGGCCTGAACATCGTCATGAAGGCCCTGCTCAACCCGGGCGATGAGGTGATTGTCCTCGCCCCCTACTTTGTCGAGTACGGCTTTTATATCGACAACCACGGCGGGGTGAGCCGGCCGGTGAACACCACCGCCGAGTTCCAGCTCGACCTCGAGGCGATCGACGCGGCGATAAATGATAAGACCCGGGGAATCATCATCAACTCCCCCAACAACCCCTCCGGGCAGATCTACCCTGAGGCTGACCTCAAGGCCCTGGGCAAACTCCTTGAAGAGGCGTCAAACCGCCATGCCGCCCCGATCTACTTGATTGCCGACGAGCCCTACCGGAAAATCGTCTTCGACAACCACCAGGTGCCGAGCATCTTCACCGCCTACCGGGAGAGCATCCTGGTCTCCTCCTACTCCAAAGATCTCTCCCTGCCGGGAGAGCGGATCGGCTATCTGGCGGTCCATCCGGAAATCGGCGATAAACCTGCCCTGCTCGATGCCCTGACCCTGGCCAACCGGATTCTCGGTTTTGTCAACGCCCCGGCGCTGATGCAGCGGGTGGTGGCGGAACTGCAGGAGGTCAGCGTCGACGTCAGCTTCTACGCCCGGCGCAAAGAGTTGATCTGCGGGGTGCTCCGCGAGGCCGGCTTCTCCTTTGTCGAGCCCCAGGGCGCCTTCTACGTCTTCCCGCAGACCCC
>JAZBOD010000228.1:0-3180 GCA_036350955.1 Desulforhopalus sp.
AAGGGAGGAAAAAAACTGACCAGAAGATGCCCCCGACGATCAGAACCGGCGAATCGCGCTGTGCCAGTGACGCTTTTCCACTCCCCCGTGTTCGCCCGGTAACCGCGGTTGACCACCGTCACCCGGCCGGCTTCGCCAAGGCTGTATTCTGCCGTAACCCGGCTCAAACCTCGCTCAAAAGAGTGGTCCAGGCGGGCGATTTCGTACCACCGTCCAAGGTACCGCTCCAGGGAAAAGCTCTCCACCGCCTCAATCCCTTTGGGAATCCCGGTGCAGCCACCGGTAAGGACACAGAGCACCATTGCCAGGCTTTTCACGATCCGTATCACTCTCTCTCCTCCTGCAACAGTCGACAGCAGACCACTTCATGGTTACTTAATGGTAGATTACAGCATTGGCGTGAAACGACAACCACCACAACCCATTTATCAGACAGGGGTGACCATGGAATCAATAGCTCTTTTTACCACGGCTCTGCAATACGAAGAGAAGATCCGAGACCTTTACCACACCGCCGCCGCCAGCGTTGATGATCCCCGGGGGAAGGCCATTTTTCTCTCCCTCGCCGACGATGAACAGTCCCACATAGATTTTCTCCACTACAGCATCAACCAACTGCAGAGCAGCGCCCCGATCGAGCTTGAGCGCCTGGCCAGCCAGCTTCCCGACCAGGCCTTGATCGAAAAAAACATCGACAAACTCCAGGCGATGATTCCGGAAAAGATGCTTGGCGATATCAAGACGGTACTGAACAGCGCCCTGCAGATGGAAAAGGAGACCTCGGCGTTTTATCGGGATGCCTGCGCCCGGAGTACCGGCGAAATCAAGAAAATCTTCGAACGTTTTCTGGTCATTGAAGACCGCCATGTCGACCTCGTACAGATTGAACTCGACCACGCCATGCAGAACGGGGTGTGGTTCAATTTCATGGAAATCAACCTTGAGGCGGAATAACCCGCTCAGCCGATTGGCCAAAACCGGCGGCACTGCCAGATGGGGCAAACCTGGACTGACGAAGTGCTGGCCCGGTTTGGAATGAGTACTTTAGACGTTCATTTCTGGTTTATGAAGAGCCTTTGGGTTGCGGGTGTCAGCCCGCATTAGCGTGAAGGGTCCGCTGCTGAGAGAACCAGGCGCAACTCCGGGGGGATTGCCGGCATCGCCCCCTGCTGTGAGCAGACATAGGCGGCAAGCCGGTTTGCCCGCCGGTTGATTTCGGCCAAGGAAAGGCCCTGGAGATGGCCGATGGTGGCCGTGGCGGTGAAACAGTCCCCGGCACCGATGGTGTCGACCACCTGGGCAGTGACCCCCGGGTGCTCGTCACGCTGGGTCGCGGTGAGCAGCAGGCTGCCCCGGTCACCGCGGGTATAGATCACCATGGTCAGATCATACCGGTCGAGGATTTCCGCCAGGACTTGGTCCGGCTCACCGGCTAATCCGAACAATGCGGCGATTTCTGGCAGCTCATCGTTACTCAGCTTGAGAATATCACAACGTTGCAGGGAGGAGAGGAGCACCTCCTTGTCGTATAAATTCTGGCGCAGATTGACATCGAAAACCCGCAGGGTTTTTTCGGGCAGGCCATCAAGAAATCGCCCGATAGCCTGCCGTGCGTGGGCGGAGCGCTGGCCGAGGGTGCCGAAACAGACGGCATCAAGCCGCCCTTGCAGAACGGCAGCGTACTCGTTGATCCGCAGATGATCCCAGGCAACCTCCTGCGGGAAAAAATACCTGGCAACTCCCGCTGCATCCACCATTACCTCGACAAAGCCGGTGGGCATCTCGACCCGGGAAATTGCTGCGGTCTGCAGACCACGCTCGCGGAGCTGCTCAAGGGCCCTGTCCCCCCGAGGGTCAAGACCGATGGTTGAGATCGGTACGCCCGTTGCCCCGAGGGCCGAAGCGTGGTACGCAAAGTTAACCGGTGCTCCGCCCAAGACCTCCCCATTCGGCAGGACGTCCCAGAGCAGTTCACCAATACCGGCCAACAGGTAGCTGGTCATCAGTTCCTCCTCTTCCGGCTTTTAACGGCAGGTCAGGCTAGAGAGATCCGGTTGTCCTCGTCGAATTGCCGATGAAGGCGGACCATCGCCAGGCTGTTGCTTACCCGGCAATAGAACTCCTCCATCAGGAAAGACTCTTTGACGAAAAAATCATTGGCTCCACCCTTGAGCAACCTCGCCCCGCCCTCCGGTTGCCGCTCTGACGCCATGCCGAGGATCGCCAGCTTTGCGGCTCCTCGACTCTCACGAATTTTCTGACAAAGGGCTACACCATCCAGGCCCGGCAGGTGATAGCCGGTGATGATCAGCTCAATTTCCGGGTGATCATCGAGGATTTGCAGGGCGCTGCCACCATCGGCGGCATTGAGTACCCGATATTGACGGACATAGAGCAGTTCAGAAATCCGTCTCCGCAACGAACCAGAGCCATCGACGACCAACACCAGGGTCTGTTGATTCACCGTGAGTTGACGGATCGTGGCAACGATCGCGGCAAGACTGTGCGGATCTTCTTTGAGCAGATAATCGGCCACCCTTTTCGACCAGATCTGCTCTCGCAGTTCCTCGTCAATGGTACTGGTGAAGACAATAGTCGAGATCCCGGCAGCAGTGACCAGATCAACGGCTTCACCACGAGCGGCATCGGGCAGGACATAGTCGACCAGGGCCATGGTGAAGGACCCTTTGGCGGCGCTGAGCAGCCCTTGGGTCTCGGCATAGGATTTCGCCCAGTATACCGGGAGATCCAAGGCGTTCTCAATCGCCCGTTTCACCACCCGGCCAAACATCTTGCTGTCCTCGACAAGAAGAATCTGGCCCATATCCCTGTCCCGCTATCCCGGTTGACCCGCTTTTCCACCTGTAATCCTTTCATCCTATGGCAAACCGCACTGCAGAGTCAACTGATTTTGCCCCAGGTTCCAGCTCGGCCAGCTTCGGCTGGGCAGCTTTGGTTCTCTAAACCTCTCTGCTATTATTCAACAAATGCCGGACGGCAACACGATCAACCCGGGTGAGCAACCTGACTCAAACAAAAAAGCCGCGGTTCGGGATAATCCCAAACCGCGGCTTGACAACTGGCCAGACTCAGAGAGCGGCGTGTCGCCTACCAGATCTCAAACTCGCCGGAGGGCATACACTCGCACTCGGCGTTGAGATATTTGACCGTGTACCCGGC
>JAZBOD010000229.1:0-9338 GCA_036350955.1 Desulforhopalus sp.
AAACCAATAGGTTCCGGCGATATCGAAAGCGAGCATCTCTCCATCTTCAAAATTATTGGTGACCACAAGATTACGCAAATAGTGGTTGTCAACTGTCTCGCCATCAACCAATGGGGAGTAGATCACCCGGGCATCTACTTGAAATTTTTCATACGCCAGACAAAGGCCGAGCCCGGCGTAGAGCGAAGTCATGGTCTGTTCGTAACTGATCACTGGAAGACCATCGGCAAAAGAGCCGCCAAAGTTACGGAAGCCCCCTATCGAGTAGACAAAGTCTCCCCCACGGGCCTCCCAACCAAACTCATCCCGCTTTAAACCGGCTATGACCTTGAAGACCACGTTCTGCGAACGAAAAAACGAATAGTTCGCGTTAAGATCGATGATGCTGCCGTTGGTGACATCGGTCTCTTCGTGCCGCGACCAGTCAGTCCAGTCGAGCCCGGGAACCTGCCAGTCGTAATCGTCCATGCTCCCTTCCCCATCGGTTGCCTTAAACCAGCCGTCAAAATTCACCGCAAAGCGGTTGCCGATCTGTAAGATCCCCCCAAGGCCAACCATAAAAAGGGCGTCGGTTTTCCAGGTCAGCTCACTGGCCTTATGGTTGTTCTCCCAGGGCCAGTAGACCAGTTCGGTGGATTCTCCACTCAGATAGCCGGCACCGGCCGACAGAGTAAACTGTACCAGCGATGCCGGTTTTGCCGACGACGCCTCGGCACTCTCTCCAGATGCCACAGCAACCGGGCCGGTGGCATTGGCCGACGGCAAAACCCCACAGCCAAAAACACAAAACATCAGCAGAGCCACTCGCCGTATTCCTGTTGATCTGGTGATCATCATCTCCTCCTCAGCTGGATAGGTTACCAATCGGTACACTTTGCAGCCCACTTGCACACCTCAAGCCCTCGTTGCCGTCCTCATAGATCGGGGCTAGTCTGCCGGGGCCAGCCTCTATGGTACGTTATCTCCGCAAGAAAAAACAGCGCTTTCCTTTCTCCGGCTCCAGGGGAGAATATCACTGCTCCCCGGGGTATCGCCGATATTGCCAAACAGTCGACGATTGTTACTGTTACAGGTAAAAATTCTCTTTCGTCAAAACCCTTCGCGCGGACATTCAGCATGCCTAACCCAAAACCCCATCACCTGATTTACGGAACATTAGCTGATTATCTCACCGGGGAAGAGCTGACCGACACCGATGATGAACGAATCCGGCAGCAACTCTCCAGGATGATGGTCGAGGAAAAAGGTTACCCCCAGGAGTCACTTACCCCTCGATTAGCTATCGAAACCCTCTTTTCGCACAATTTTGTCCGCTCGACCATTGAGCTCACCGCCAGCATCGGTAATCGCCAGCTGCTGATCATCCGCTATGGCCCAGGCTCCCTGGTCAGCCGCGAAAGAGCGGCAATTGCCGCAGCCCGGGTGCTCAATCCCGCTTACCAGATCCCTCTGGCGGTGGTCACCAATGGCCAGGATGCTGAACTCCTCGAGACCAGCAGTGGCAAGATTCTCGGATATGGGTTAGAGTCGATTCCGGACTGGAGTCAAGCCCGGGAGTTCCTCGAGCAGGCCGTCTTTGTACCCCCTCCCGAAGGCCAGCCAAGGGAGCGGGAGCTGCGGATTCTCAATGCTTTTGACCTGGAGCGCTGCTGCTTCTGATTCCGCCAGAGGCGAAACCTCCCTGACCTGTAAACCATAAAGCACTCTTTAGCGAAGGACGGACCATGCCGACAGTTGAATGGACAAAATCGAGTTGGCGAAACTTTGTCGCCCTGCAGCAGCCAAACTGGCCTGATTCATCGCTGGTATCAAGGGTTACCAAAGATCTTTCCACGATGCCGCCGCTGGTTTTTGCCGGCGAGATCCGCTCGCTCAATGAGCTACTCGCCAAGGCGGTCACCGGAGATGCCTTTCTCCTCCAGGGAGGGGATTGTTCGGAAAGTTTCTCCCAGGTTACCGCGCCAAATATCCGGGAAACCCTTAAAGTACTGCTGCAGATGGCGGTGGTTTTGACCTACGCCGGTGGCAAACCGGTGATCAAAGTCGGCAGGATTGCCGGACAGTTTGCCAAGCCACGCTCCTCCGATATTGAAACGGTTGACGACCTCTCCCTGCCTTCCTACCGTGGCGACATGGTCAACAAAGCGGAATTCTCCCCTGAAGCCCGTATCCCCAATCCGAAATTCATGCTCCAGGGATACAACATGGCTGCCTCCACCCTCAATCTGCTCCGCGCCTTTACCAACGGTGGCTTCGGCTCCCTGGCACGGGTGCAGGCCTGGAATCAGGAATTTGTCGCCCAGTCGCCTATGGGCCGCTCCTACGACCGTCTGGCAAAACAGATCAGCCAGGCAATCCGCTTTATGGAGACCATCGGCATCTCCTCAGATACCCCGCAGATCAATCAGACCCAGCTCTATACCTCCCATGAGGCCCTGCTCCTCCCCTACGAAGAGGCGCTGACCCGACAGGATCACATCACCGGCAACTGGTACGACTGTTCCGCCCATATGCTGTGGATCGGCGAGCGGACCAGGCAGGTGGAAGGTGCCCATGTCGCCTTCCTCAGTGGGGTCCACAATCCCCTTGGGGTTAAACTTGGTCCTAGCTGCAACCTCGATGATGTCAAACGGCTGGTCGAGGCCTTGAATCCCGACAATCAGCCGGGACGACTCACCCTGATTACCCGGTTGGGCATGAAAAATGTCGAAAAGGTGCTGCCGCCCCTGCTCCGGGAGATGAAGCGGGAAGGTTTTCATATCGTCTGGAGCTGCGACCCGATGCACGCCAACACCTACACGGCGAAATCGGGGCACAAGACCCGAAATTTCAATGACATTCTCTCGGAAATCACCTGTTTTTTCGAAACCCACTGGTCCGAGGGAACCATCCCCGGCGGGGTTCACCTGGAGATGACCGGCAGCAACGTCACCGAGTGCACCGGCGGCGCTCATAATATCATCGACGAAGAGCTGGCCAGCAACTATCTCACCTCTTGTGACCCGCGGCTTAACGCTGAACAAAGCCTGGAAGTCGCCTTCCAGATTGCTGATATGATTCGTTCCTGAGCGCGGCAACTGCCACGCCCACCAGCGGAGCAGGTCGCATTCGTGGCCAGCTCCGCCCGCCTCAATTACATTTCAGTAATCTTTCTTGACGCTCTTGGTTTCCCGGTTACTGTTGATCTTGGCAACAGATCCGATTATCTGGACGACCATAGGCCCCGCACCGGCGATGCCTATGGCAATCCACCGACGATTCCCAGGAGACTCCGATGAACCAGAGAACATCGCCCCAGGCAATGGCTGCCATAGCCTCCCTGCTTCTTTTCCTTCTTGTCATGCTCAGTCCAGCGCAAGGGGCGGCGAGAAGCACCAGCGACACAGACACCGCCCTGCTGGAAAAATCCTCAAAGGCCTTTGTCAATGTAGTAAAAATGGCCACTCCGGCGGTGGTGCACATCAAGGTTGAGAAGACGGCGAGAACCTCCTCTGGCCGGGGGCAGATCCCGGAGGAATTTTTCAATCACCCGTTTTTTGAACAGTTTTTTGGCCCCCAGTTCCGTCAGCAGCAGCCTCAACCAAGGGAGTTCACCCAGCGCGGCCAGGGTTCTGGGTTTATCATCAGCAAGGACGGCTACATCCTGACCAACAACCATGTGGTCGAAGGGGCGGACTTGATCAGCGTTACCCTCGCCGATGAGCGGGAGTTTGTCGCCAGACTGGTAGGTGCCGATCCCCAGACTGACGTTGCCCTGCTGAAGATAGAAGATCCGGCCAACCTGCCGGTTCTTCCGCTAGGCGACTCGAACCAGCTTGAGGCGGGAGAGTGGGTGATCGCCATCGGCAATCCCTTCGGCCTCAGCCAAACAGTGACTGTCGGGGTAGTCAGCGCCACCGGCCGGTCCAGTGTCGGAATCAACGAGTACGAAAACTTCATCCAGACCGATGCCGCAATCAACCCCGGTAACAGCGGTGGCCCGCTGATCAACGGCCGGGGTGAAGCGGTCGGAATAAACACCGCCCTCTTTTCCCGGACCGGTGGCTATATGGGTATCGGCTTTGCTATTCCGATCAATATGGCCAAATCGATTCAGGACCAGCTCCAGCTCCAGGGCAAGGTTACCCGTGGCTGGCTGGGGGTGGTGATTCAGAATGTTACCAAAGATCTGGCCGAATCGTTTGGCCTGCAAAAGGCCGGCGGAATTCTGATCAGCGAGGTGCAGGACAACTCCCCGGCCAGTGCCGCAGGATTGAAACAGGGCGATATTATCTACCGCCTCAACGATGCCGAACTCAAAGATGTCTCCGATCTGCGCAATCAGGTCGCTCTGCTCTCCCCGGGCTCTCCTGCCATGCTGCTTATCGTCCGTGATGGACGGGAGAAAAAGATCCAGGTGACCATCGGTGAGCAGCCTGCCGACTTTAGCCGGGCGGGAGTCACTCAACAGCAACAGGAATCCCTTGACCGCTTTGGTCTTACGGTTCAGGAGCTTACCGAGGAGCTTGCCGAAAAATTTGAGTACGAGGTGGGCAGTGGGCTGATTATCAGCGATGTCACTCCAGGGGGCTCAGCCGAAGCGGCCGGACTCAAACCAGGTCAACTGATCGAAGAGGTCAATCGGGAAAGGGTGCGAAGCCTTGAGGAATTACAGAAGGCTCTGGAAAAATCCACCGATTCGGAGAAGATCTTGCTGCGGCTGCGTTCCGGAAACTTCTCTACCTATATCGTTCTCTCGGCAAAGTAGGTAGCGCATGCCGTTCCGGTGCCATCTCTTCCGGGGGTGGCGCCGGATGGCTTTGGGGTGCGGACACCGGCCCGCTTTACTCTTTCTCGGAGGTGACCGCCAGTTCCTCTTTTCTGGCCAGGGCGATTCGCTTGAAGATATCCTGAATAACCGGCAACTTCTTGAAATCTTCGGTGGCAATCCGCCTCAGAACCACATCGGATTTGGCCCGCACCGTGGCGGTACGCCGCTGTGCCGTGCCAAAATAGGCCATCTCCCCGAAAATTGTCCCCGACTCCATGGTGGAGAGGAGTTCTCCGTCGGCGTTGAGGGTCTCCGCCGTTCCGCTGTCCAGGTAGTAAATCCCGTCGGGCAGACTGCCGATGCGGATGATCACCTCTCCCTGTTTGCGCCACTCCAGTTTGAAATATTTCTCCCAGCCAGTATCGACCACCAGGGCATGATAGTAGTCGGGGTTGAGCGCCCGGAGAAGCTGTTTGGAGAGATGAAAGAGCCTCTCCCCAAGGGAGTCCCTCTTCTTTTCGAGCAGTTGCATGCCGCGGAGTTTGAAATCTTCGGACGGATGTGGGGTTTCTCGGATATATTCGAGGATTCTCTCAATCCCGACGTCATCCCGGCCGACCAGAGCCCGGAAATCACGCTGGGCAGCCAGCAGCTCCTCTCGTACCCGCGGGAAATCCGGATTGATATGCTCTAACAGATTGCCGGTGAAAAACTCCAGCGCCTGATTTTTCATCTGGATAAACCGCCCAAGAGCCTTGCCGTCAATATCGGCTGGAATACCATTGATCCCCGGCATATACAGGGTAAAGATGTTCATCGGATGCTGAACACTGGTCAGAGAGATCTTGGCGACGGTGACCAGGCTCTCTTCAAACCGCCGCTGGTAGCGGGCCACTTCGCGATCAAGCAGCAGATCTGTGCCAAAATAGCCACATAACTCTTCGAGCCGGTTGGCGACAGCGAAGCTCGCACCAAATTTGGCCACCCTGCTGCCCAGTCGTGCCTCGATGATCCGGCCGAGGAGAATGCCCATTCGGGTCGGGGCAAGCTGGCCTTCGGCGATCGCCTCTGCCAGCCGCACGGCGGTCGACACTGCGCGGCTGCAGACCCCGCAAGGGTCGGTTTCGCCGGGGCGTTTGTCAAAAATAACTAGACTGCCATCACCAGCGGAAGGTTCTATTTGCAGCGGTTCACTTTCGGGCTGATGGACAAGTTCATTGATCCTGCCGTGATAGCCAATCAGGAAATCGCGGATCTCCTCCGGACACATCCCCGACGACTGCCTGGCATACTGGACCATATCGGTCATCAGAATGACGACCTCGCGGTCAGCCTGGTTGTCCTGGCACCTTTCAGCCTTACCCGCCACCTCGACTCTCCCCGATTGACTGTGCCGACGAGGCGTTAGTTGAGCACGCCGATCAGCGCAATCACTACGAGTACCGCGATGAAGAAAATGGCCACTTTGACATTTACTGAGTTGTCTTCCGGATGGTGATGATGTTCAGCCATCTGCGCTCTCCTTTTCTAGTGAGATTCGTATTGCCCAGCCTGCTTTGATTCTCCAACATATATTTGCTCACAATAATGCCAATGCCTGCCGACAATTATCTCACCGGAACTGGTGGTTTTTTGATTCCACCCGGGTTGAGACCCCTGAACAGGACATCGGTAGATACCCCGCAGAGATAATGTTCAGGGAAAAAGCTCAGCCAGCAACTCGGCGAGGTTTTTTACCCCAACCAGTTCAATCTCCGCCTTCCAGGTCATCCGCTCCTTATTGCCGGCGGGTAATATGCACCTGGAAAAACCAAGGCGCTGGGCTTCACGGATGCGGATATCTACATGGCTCACCGCCCGCACCTCGCCAGCCAGGCCGACCTCGCCACAAACCACCGTGGTCGAGGCGATCGGCCTCTCACGCAGACTGGAGGCCAAGGCACAGATCACCCCAAGATCCAGAGCCGGCTCATCGATCCGTATCCCTCCGGCAATGTTCAAAAATATATCATGCCCGTACATGTCGAGACCAGCCTTTTTTTCGAGCACCGCACACAGCAGAGCAAGCCGCTGCTGATCGGCGCCGATGGCGGTCCGTCTGGCGGTACCGAGATTGGTCGGGCTGACCAGAGCCTGGACTTCGACCAGAATTGGTCTGGTCCCCTCGACACTGGGCAGTACCACCGACCCCGGCTCATCCAGAGGCCGTTCGGCGAGAAAGATCTCCGAAGGGTTGGTAACCTGGACCAGTCCCTCCTCCTTCATCTCAAAGACCCCGATTTCGTTGGTTGACCCGAAGCGATTCTTTACCGTCCGCAATATCCGGAAGGAATGGCTGCGGTCTCCCTCGAAATAGAGGACTGTATCGACCATGTGTTCGAGAACTTTTGGCCCGGCAATCGACCCATCCTTGGTCACATGGCCGACCAGGACCACCGGAATATTCTCCTTTTTGGCCATGCCGAGAAGGCGGTAGGCCGACTCGCGAACCTGACTGACCGACCCGGGTGAAGAGGCTATATCAAGGCAGCTCAAGGTCTGGATGGAGTCAACCGCCAGCAGGGCCGGGCGCATGGCGGTGGTCATGGCAATAATATTTTCTACCCCGTTTTCCGTGGCCAGGTACTCTTCGGCGGGGATCGCCCCCAACCGGTTGGCACGCATTTTGATCTGCCGTGCCGACTCCTCTCCCGAAACGTACAGAACCTTGCGTCCTCGACTGCTCACCGCGGCAAGCAGATGGAGGAGTAGGGTTGATTTGCCGATTCCCGGCTCGCCACCGATGAGGACCACCGACCCCGGGACAATGCCGCCACCGAGAACCCGATCGAGCTCTTCGAGGTGAGTTGAGATCCGCTCCTCTTCTCCGTCCGGAGCAAGGGCCAGGGGAACCGGCAGAGCCGGGTCTGTCGCCTGAGGCTGCGGAACACTCACCGGTTCCTCTACCAGACTGTCCCATTCGCCGCACTCAAGGCAACGCCCGAGCCACTTCCCACTCTGGTAACCACAGTGCCGGCAGACGTAAACCACACGGTTTTTTTTGGGACTCAACCCAGTCATTGTTCTGCCTTGCCGGGTCAATTGTCTCGCCGGCCTTTACACGGGGATGTATAGGAATTACACAAGCAGTATCGTATTCGGTCAGCAACTGAGCAAGTGCGAACCGCGCCAAAGTTGTTGATCTGCTGACCGGCACCCGCAAAGTTCCCGACTGTTGTTATACCAGTAACTACCATGGAAAAGCAATGCCCGGCCAGGGGGCTCCCCTCCCCCCAGTGGATCCCCCTGTCACGCTCCATGGCACTGCTCCTCACCCGGATGCGGCTCTTTGGCTGGGCCCTCTTTCTTGTTGCTTTGATGTTCATCCTCACCTGGTTCGGCTATCGGCTCTGCCTCGGATTTTTCGAGGAAATCTCCCGTCCTCTGTTCGGCACGGTTCCCGATCCGCAGAGCTTTTTCGGCTGGATCACCTATTCTGCCTGGTTGGCCGCACACTGGATTTTCACCATATTTCTCAAGGTGCTCGCCTTCTACCTTGCCTTTATCCTGGCCTACACCCTTTCCACTCCAGGTTATGCCCTGCTCAGTGCCGCGGCGGAACGTCTCCACCAGGGTTCCTCGGCAAGCCCTGAGCCGGCGAGGGGGCTGATGAGTCTGTTTAATGACATTGCCGAAGGCGCCAAGATCGGTTTACTCGGAATCGTCGTGACCGTCATTGCCTTTGCCGCCAACTTTGTCCCGGTGATCGGCCAGCTCATTGTTCTCCTCCTCTATACCGGCTACTCAACCCTGATGTTCATTGATTTTCCCGCCTCAAGAAGAAACTGGAAACTGACGGAAAAGCTCCGCTGGCTGGGGCGACACCCTGTCCCAACCCTCCGCCTTGGACTCCTGCCGGCACTGGTCAGCATGGTTCCTTTGCTTAATATATTTGTTATAGCTCTGCTTTTCCCGCTGCTGACCATCCACGCAACGGTGAATTTCAACGCTCTACAACAAGAGGTATCCCCTTTGGCTAGATCACCCGGTAGATACCATTCCGGATGAAATTCACCCGCCCAGGCCAGACCGGCAGGTGTTTCTTCCCCAAAGGTCGGTGCGAAGCCCCCGCCAGCCCCTTCTGCCAATCCGCCACTCTGGCAAACTGCACCTCTTGACGGGGAGAAGTGGAAAAGTGCCGATAAAATATGCTTATCCCCTGTAAAGCAGCTCAATTATGTTTTACTTATTCAGCCGAAGGTTCTAGTATGCGAGGTGCTGCGACAGCCGCCTGCACGAGGTTGTACGGTACCGGAGCGTCAGCGCGGATCTTCTTCGGAAGATCTGCTTTTATTCCTCAAAATGGAGAGAGTAGACGATGACAACAACCAAAAATTTCGTTGCCGCATTCTGTGGTGCGACCCTGCTGATGGCCTCGATGCAGGCCTTCGCCGCGCCGAAAACCCTGGTGTTCTGTTCGGAGGGAAGCCCCGAGGGCTTCAACCCCGCCTTCTACACCGCCGGCACCACCTTTGATGCCTCCTCCCGGGCGATCTTCAACACCCTGGCCGAATTCAAGCACGGCTCGACCGAGATCGGACCTGGACTG
>JAZBOD010000230.1:0-4169 GCA_036350955.1 Desulforhopalus sp.
GCCCTTGAGGAAGCAGACCCGGTAACCCCGGTCCATGCCAGCCTGCTGGTCATTGAACAGGCCGCCAAACGTTCTGCTGCCCTGACCCGGCAACTCCTGACCTTTGCCCGCAAGCAGGCCGTTGCCCCGCAAATCATCGATATGAACGACACGGTCGAAGGGATGCTGAAGATGCTCCACCGACTGGTCGGCGAAGATATCGACCTGCAGTGGCAACCCGGGAAAAACCTCCCGCCGGTGAAAGTCGACCCGGCACAGATCGACCAGCTGCTCGCCAACCTCTGTGTCAACTCCCGGGACGCGATCAGCGGAGTCGGCAAAATCACCATCGAAACCTCTGTGGCAAGCTTTGACGAGACCTCCTGTGCGACGCGCCTCAACTATCTCCCCGGTGAGTATGTTCTCCTGGCGGTCAGCGACAACGGAAACGGGATGGATCAGG
This sequence comes from Desulforhopalus sp., assembly GCA_036350955.1. Classification (GTDB taxonomy): domain Bacteria; phylum Desulfobacterota; class Desulfobulbia; order Desulfobulbales; family Desulfocapsaceae; genus Desulforhopalus_A. The sequence goes on from JAZBOD010000230.1 coordinate 443, forward strand.
CAACCCTGAGCCATATCTTCGAACCCTTTTTCACCACCAAGGAGCAGGGCAAAGGCACCGGCCTGGGGCTGGCGACGGTCTACGGCATCGTCAAGCAGAACAATGGCTTCATCAATGTCTACAGTGAGGTGGGTCGGGGGACGACTGTGAAGATCTACCTCCCCAAGTATGGCAGAAAGGCCGACCTTTCTCCGGATGTGACGGAAAGTGCCACGCCATCCGGTTCAGAGACCATCCTCCTGGTCGAGGATGAACCGATGATTCTTGAGATGGTGACGGCCATGCTTCAGCGTCAGGGCTATCAGGTATTGCTTGCCGCTACCCCGGGGGAGGCGCAGCGTCTGGCCGAAGAATACGCTGGGGAAATCCGTCTGCTGATGACCGATGTGGTGATGCCGGAGATGAACGGCCGCGACCTCGCCCAGGCGCTCAGTACCTTGTATCCGGGGCTCAGATGTCTGTTCATGTCCGGCTACACCGCCAATGTCATCGCCCACCACGGTGTGCTGGACGAAGGGGTGCAATTTATCCAGAAACCCTTCACCATGAAGGATCTCGGCCGTAAAGTCCGTAATGCGCTTGACCGGAAGCGGACTACAGCTGTTTCTGTCACATAATTCCTGCTTTGACGCTCAGAACGATGGTTACCTCGATCAACAATCCGGACTTCTGTGCGCCCAGCAGAAAAGAACCTTTGACCAAAAGTGGTAAACTTGGTCGTATGGGTTACTTCGGTCATAATCGCCTCCTTTTTCTTTTTAAGAAAAAACAGAGCGTTAATAACCTCAGTATATCACTTATGAGGATTGAATTTTGTTACGTGGAGCCAAAAGAGCACCTCTCCACAGTGCAACAGAACCCCTGTGAGAGATATCTACACTTTTTCAAGATGGAGCCTTGATCCGAGGAATACTGGCCGGTAGCTTAGCCCGAAAGTCAACGAATGTAGGCCATATCGCAGTTGCCCTCCCAAAAATCGCGGAAGGCCCTTTTGTATTTGGGCAATTCGGTGAAACTGCGCCACAACGACTTATTGTTGAATTTTTTTATTTCCTGAGCGGGAGCGAAATAGGCAACGGCGTTTTCCACCGAAAGGACAAACGGCGGCTTATTGTTGTACATGTTGATCCAGCTGGCGATGACCGAACCACTGCGGTGGTTGCCTTCGATGAAGAGTTGCGGCTGCCCGACGATGGCGATAAACACCTCCGCCCCGACCTTCATCACCGGGCTTGCATTTCTCATATGCTTCGCATGATAGTTGCGAATGGGGCCGATGAGGTGGGAAAACTTCTGCGCAGTTGCGTCCATGGCTTTTCTGTATTCTGCGCGCAACACGTAATCTTCACCATAGTGGACGCAGTGGTTGATTTCGAGGAGATGATGCCCGCAGTTCTTTTGGAGCAGCTGAACCTCCTTTTTGAGCAGGTGATCCATGTACTCCCAGGCGCAGAGCATATTGTCGCGAATGGTGCCATCAAACGGCGCGTCCTTGCGGCCCACGCCGCGCTCATCGAGCTCGTCGTCGATCTGCTGCCAGTTATTGATGACCCGGTTGTATGATTTCTCAATTTTCTTGAGATCAGGACGAAGCACCACCCCGCTCCCTGCTGCCGCCACGCTTCTGCTCGCTCCATCGGGTTGATACCCATGCCCCCAGCATTGACTCCAGCCTCCCGCATTCGCTGATCATCATCGCAACCCAATTGGAAAACACAGCTGTATATCGGCTGCCGAAAGGCTGTTTCACCGCAGTCGCGCTGGCCATATCATCATAACGAAATTCTCAGTCGCCCTTCAGCCATAATTGACATATACTCACAACGAACACGAGGGTGTCAATGAACCGCAGCAACCTCTCGATAATTACCATTTCCTTTCATCGGTGTCGACATGAGAACCTTGCGCCTTGCCGTCTGCGGCTGTCTTTTCGTATTCACCTCACCTCAGAACCTCATGGCTGATTCATTCACCAACAGCCTTGGACAGATATTCATACTCTGCCCCGCCGGGTCGTTTATCATGGGGAGCACCGAAGGGGAAGCCTGGCGAGGTCGGGAAGAACGGGCCCACCTAATATCGATAACCGACGCCTTCTATATCATGGCGACTGAGGTGACCCAAGCCCAATGGCGGCAACTTATGGGCGATAACCCGTCCTATTTCGCAGACTGCGCATCATGCCCGGTCGAACGCGTATCCTGGCATGATGCGCAGAGATTCACCGCCACCCTCAACGCCAAAGAAAAGACGGAAGGTTATGCATTGCCGACCGAGGCGCAGGGGAGTATGCGGCACGTGCGGGAAACGACGGCCCAGTTGCACAAACCGCGGAAAGCGGTGAATACTTTCCAGTTTCATGGGTTGTATTGCGAAAAAGAACGGGGTTTCTTCCCCTCCTAGGTTGCTGTTGGCAAACTAAAGGCTTCGAACAGGCGCGACATACCGAGCATGTTCGTCCCCTGGGTGCAGGCGTCAAGGATGTCGCTGTCCGTCCAGCCGAGATCGCGGAGCTGCTGCACCTCAGTCTCAGTGATCCGCTCCTTGCGCAGGACCTTGCCCACGATAGCGAGGAGTGCATTTTCTGCCTCGCTGAAAGCTTCCACATTCTTGCCGGCGGCGAGGTCAGCCAAATCCTGTTCCGAGAGACCTGTCTTGCTGAGCCAGACCTTGTTAAGATGTACGCAGTGATCGAAGCAGATCTCCTGGGCCGCCTGAAAGCGGATGGCTGCCAAAAGCGGAAAGCTGAGTGTTTTATGGTTCATGAAATACGTGATTTGGGAGAAAATGACCTGAAGCAACCCAGGGCTGGTGCTGGAAAGCTGCAAAGGGGCAGGTACCGGGCTGCGTTTCTGTTTGAAGACGTCATAGATTTCCGCAACGCTGCCGCTTGCCTGTTCCGGGGTTTGGTAGTGCAGAATAAACATGGGTTGCCTCCTTTTAGTAGTAGACTGGTCATCTAATTGTTGGATGTGTACCAGCAATGGCACACCGGATAACCGGCTATCGTTTGAGCAAGACCTCGAAGGTCATATGCTGGAAGGTGTCCAGTGGCTCGGAAGATGCTGTGGCTTTCATGCGAATCAGTGCTCCTTGCCAGGCGGAGAAGATGTAGCGTGCCGTGGCCTCTGGCGCCAGTTGGGTAGAGAGTTCGCCCTGGATCTTTGCTTCTTCGAGCAGCCTCGCTATGAATCGGATCAGGCGGTCAAATGTCGTTTTGAGTTTCTCGCGGAAGATCGGGTTGACGTCCCCCAGTTCCTGGATCAGGTTGCCGATGGGGCAACCCTTGATGAAGCCCTCCTGTTCGAAATAACGCTGGAACCAGAGAAAGAAACTGGCTAGCCTCTCCAGCGGTGGTAAGGTTTCGTCTTTGAGGATGGGCCGTACCTGTTCGGCGAACCAGGCTTGATAATGATCCACCAGGGCAAGGCCGAACTCCTCTTTGCTCTTGAAATAAAAATAGAAGGAGCCCTTGGGCACTTCTGCGGCCTGGAGGATTTCCATCAAACCGGTGGCGGTGAATCCTTTGTGATGAATAATGCGACCGCCACAGGTCAAGATATGATCGCGCGTTGCTGCTGACATAAATCATGGTAGTAGACCGGTCGTCTATCTATGTCAACAAAATAATGAGGTGATTCGAACTCTGCGCAATTTCGAAATATCAAGCTGAACCAGGCCCTTTGGGTCTTAACGGAAAAGATGGCTGAGCATAGAAAAAGCAATA
>JAZBOD010000231.1:0-7693 GCA_036350955.1 Desulforhopalus sp.
CTCAAGGTCAAGAAGCAAACTTTTCTCGAAATAGTTTGAATAGTTGTCAAACACTTCCCGGACATAGGATTCCGGTGGCGAATCAACTGCCTCGCCACAAAGTGCTGCCAGCATATGTCTTGCCGATGCATGGTCTGGACACAATTCGAGCACCCGGCGATAGGCACAGAGGGCCTCATCCCGACGGCCAAGGAGGTGATAGAGGTAGGCAAGATTGCTGAGCGCAGAGTGGTGTTGCGGGGCCAGTCGTAAGACCTCGCGATAGAGGGCCACCGCCGCGAGATGGTCCCCCTTGTCCCGCTGGCAGCCGGCAAGGTTGTACAGGCTATCGACACACTCCGGGCTGATTTCGAGGGCCTGGCGATAGCCGGCGATAGCCCCTTCGATGTCCCCGCTCTTTTTCCGGCTGAGGGCCAGATTGAAGAGGATATCGACATCATCCGGCTGAAGCTCAGCTGCCCGCGAAAAACGCCGACAGGCATCATGGTACCGTCCCAGGGCATAGTCTACCAGCCCAAGGTTATAGTGGAGGACCGGAATTTCCGCAAAATAATCAAGGAGCCTGCGGTAGGCTGACTCTGCTGCTTCGAGATGGCCTTGCTGGTGATCCTGACAGGCCTTGATGAAAAGCTCGTTGAGCTCTCGATGAAAGTCTTCCAAAGGCTTATGCATAGCTGCTGTCTGGGGATTTTCGTTTTCGGAGAAAAACTCTTTTCTGCAAAATGGGCTCTGCTTCGACCGAAAGCCGGTGAAGCATCGCGGAAGAAAGATATCGGGAGGCGCCATTCTAGTGTATTTCCCCAACAAGAACAAGCCCTGGATGCCCCCGAATGCCCCGTGCCGCCCTGGTCATCCAGCCAATCTTTTTGCTCTGGTCCCCCTGAAATACACCAGAAACGGCCAAGAGGATGCACGAAAAAGCCCTTGCCGGCCTCTCCCGGCCATGGTATCACTTCTGCTTTTCTCCAGCAAATACCATGATCCAGTTAAGCAACATTAGCCTCCAGCACGGGGAACGTACCCTGCTGCGCAACGCCTCGCTGCAACTTCCCCCCGGAAGCAGAACCGGCCTGGTTGGTCCGAACGGTTCCGGCAAGACCACACTCTTCCGCCTGATCACCGGCGAGGAAATTCCGGACAGCGGGGAGACAAGCTTACCGAAACAGACGGTAATCGGCTACTTCTCCCAGGATGTCGGTGAAATGTGCGGCCGCTCGGTACTGGCTGAAACCATGTCCGCAGCCGGACAAATCGTCAAGCTCGGCGAGGAAATTGAAGCCATGGCCCTGGCCATGGCCGAGCCGATGGATGACACGGCGATGGCGGAATTGCTCAACCGTTACGGCGAAGCAGTCGAACTCTTCGAGCAGCGCGGAGGCTATGATCTCGAACCCCGCGCCCAGGCTGTTCTCACTGGCCTCGGCATCGATCCGGCCCGCTTTGACCTCCCGGTGGAAAACTTCAGCGGCGGCTGGAAAATGCGTATCGCCCTGGCGAAAATTCTCACCATCAATCCCGATTTCCTCCTCCTCGACGAACCGACCAACCATCTCGATTTGGAGTCTATCCTCTGGCTCGAAGAGTGGTTGCGCAGTGAATACACAGGTGGCCTGTTGATGACCTGCCACGACCGGGAGTTTATGAACCGGGTGGTCAAACGGATCATTGAAGTGGCCGATGGGGCTACCACGACCTACAGCGGCGACTTCGACTTCTACCTGGTGGAGCGGGAGGTCAGGCGCCGCCAGCTCCTCGCCAGCCACCGCCGGCAACAGGAGATGCTCGCCAAGGAGGAGGAGTTCATCGCCCGCTTTGCCGCGCGGGCCTCCCATGCCGCCCAGGTTCAATCCAGGGTAAAGAAGCTGGAAAAAATCGAGCGGATCGTCGTTCCGCCAGAACAAAGCACCATCAACTTTTCCTTTCCGGTTCCGCCGCGCGGTGGTGAAGATGTCCTCCAGCTCAGCAACCTCGGTAAGACCTGGACAGGCCACGACGGCCAAAAGGTCCCGGTATTCAGTGGCCTCAACGTCACCCTCCGACGCCTGGAAAAAATCGCCGTGGCCGGGGTCAACGGCGCCGGCAAATCCACCCTTTTGAAGATTATCGCCGGACAGACCGCACCGAGTGAAGGCGAGATGCGCATCGGCACCGGAATCAGCTGCGGCTATTTCAGCCAGCACGCCATGGATCTGCTCTCCCCGGAGCAAACCGTTTTCAGTGCTGTCCAGGAAGTTCTGCCGCAGGAAAATATCGGGGTGATCCGTAATCTCTGCGCCGCCTTTCTTTTTCGGGGTGATGACGTCGACAAACGGGTTGCCAATCTCTCCGGTGGTGAGAAAAGTCGGGTGGTCCTTGCCCGGCTGCTCGGCCAGAACCACAATTTCCTCATTCTCGACGAACCGACCAATCACCTTGATATCCAGTCCAGGGAAGTCCTGCTCGCTGCCCTGCAGAAATTTGCCGGAACCATCCTGGTGGTCAGCCACGACCGCCATTTTCTCCGTTCGCTGGTGACCCGGGTATTGTTCCTGGAAGATGGGGTGATCCACCTCCATCCCGGCGGCTACGACAGTTACCTCCGTTCGTGCCGTAAAGAGCCGTTGGTGCCCCCGCGCTAAAAGACTCATCTGCTGTAACCAAACATAGCCATTGCTATCAGGGGGCAGATTATATATTTTATCCTGCAGAATCCTGCTTCTGTCAGGCCCGGCAACCCCGGAGAATCGGCAAGGTATCTCCATTCTCAGACGTCGCCGATTCTCTGTCCATGAGATCAACCAGCTCTCTTGCTCCACATCCAGCCTTCGCGGCAAGAGACTGCAGGTCAACGCCTGTGGGAGCTATGCGAAGGGAAGGAGGCAACGTGGAAGACTTTGTACTTTTGAACTATAGAGGCAAGGAATTGAAATTGCCGGTAATTACCGGTAGCGAAGGAGAAAGGGGCATCGACATCTCCAGACTGAGAGCCGATACCGGCTTGATTACCCTCGATCCGGGTTATGTCAACACCGGCAGTTGTCTCAGTTCGATAACCTTTATGGATGGCGAAAAGGGTATCCTGCGTTACCGGGGGATCCCCGTGGAGCAACTGGCTGAAAAATCGACCTTCAAAGAGACCGCCTACCTGCTGATCAACGGCAGACTGCCCAACCGGGAAGAATTGACGGCGTTTTCGGTCAATCTCAACGACAACAGCCTTGTCCATACCGATCTCAAGACCTTTTTCCAGAATTTTCCCCGGCAATCGCATCCGATGGGCATCCTGTCGGCCATGGTTACCGCCCTGAGAAGCTTCTATCCGTCCTACGGTCCCCTGGAAGAGGAAATCAACATCACCATGACCCGGCTACTCGCCAAAGTACGGACCATGGCGGCCATGTCCTACAAGATTTCCCGGGGTCATGAACTGGTTCTCCCCAGACCGGATATGACCTACTGTGAAAACTTCCTTAACATGATGTTTGATACCCCGGTCAAGCCCTATGAAATTAAACGAGAGGTTGTCCAGGCACTCCGGGTGTTCTGGATTCTTCACGCCGACCATGAACAGAATTGTTCTACCTCTTCCGTACGGATGGTGGGCAGCGCCCGGGTCAATCTTTACGCAGCTATTTCCGCCGGGATCGCCGCCCTGTGGGGACCATTGCATGGCGGCGCCAACCAGGCGGTGATCGAGATGCTGACCGATATCCATAACAGTGGCGGCAATTGCCAGACGGCAATAAAACGGGCCAGAGATAAAAACGACTCATTCCGGCTGATGGGGTTTGGCCACCGGGTTTACAAGACCTACGATCCACGGGCCAGAATAATGAAAAAGATGTGTGACAGTCTGCTCGAAACCCTGCAGATTGACGATCCGCTTCTCGATATCGCCCAAAACCTCGAAGAAGCTGCCCTCAAGGACCAGTATTTTATCGACCACAACCTCTATCCCAATGTCGATTTTTACAGCGGTATCGTCCTCCGGGCGATAGGCATTCCTACCAATATGTTTACGGTGATGTTTGCCCTGGGGCGGCTCCCGGGATGGATTGCCCAGTGGAAGGAAAGCGTCGATGACCCGAAATGGAAAATCAGTCGCCCTCGTCAGATCTATATCGGCGAACAGGAATACGACTATATCCCGATTCATGCCCGGTAAAGGATAATTGTTTTGATGGCACATCTTCGCTCCGTGGAAAAACTTCATTTAACAATCACAACGTATTTATAATAATTTTAAATCCTGGGCGACGGAGGAGGAAAAGATGCGTTGGGAGACGGGACGACGAAGCAGCAATGTAGATGACCGACGCGGCAGACGAATTACCCGTAGCGCCAAAGGCGGCGGCATAGGTATTATCCTGCTGGCTCTGGTCGGCATCTATTTCGGCATTGATCCGATGCTGATCCTCAACATGCAGGAGATCGGCCAGCCCCCCACCCAGGAAAGTTCAGGCCAATATCTGCCCAGCGCCGAAGAGCAGCAGTTGGCTGAATTCGTCAGCGTGGTTCTTGCCGATACGGAAGATACCTGGCAGGATATTTTCGCTGCCGCCGGCGGCGCATACCGGGAACCAACCCTGGTTCTCTTCTCCGGCGCGGTCGAGTCCGCCTGCGGTTTCGCCCAGGCGGCAATGGGCCCCTTTTACTGCCCGGCCGACCAGAAAGTGTACATCGACCTCAGTTTTTATCAGGATTTAAAAAATAAAATGCACTCTCCCGGCGATTTTGCCCAGGCCTATGTGATTGCCCATGAAGTTGGCCACCATGTGCAGAATCTTCTGGGGATCAGCGACGAAATGGCCTCGGCCAGAGGCCAAGTCTCGGAAAGAGAGTACAACGCCCTGTCGGTAAAGCTTGAACTGCAGGCTGACTGCCTGGCTGGAGTCTGGGCCAATCACGCCGATCGCCTGCGGCAGGTTGTCGAACCAGGCGATATCGAGGAGGCACTCAACGCCGCCGCCAACATAGGTGATGACCGCCTGCAAAAACAGTCACGAGGCTACGTCACCCCCGACTCGTTCACCCACGGTTCATCGGCGCAGCGAGTCCGGTGGTTCCGCCGGGGGTTTGCCTCAGGCGATATGAACTCCTGCGACACGTTCACCGCTGAGGTGCTGTAGCTGTCGCGGAACACGTCAGCGGTGAGCTTCCCGGCTAACCAAGGATCAATCTCAGATCTTCTTCGCCGATAAACCGGATACCTGCCTTCATCACACTCTCTCGGCAAAAAAAGCCGGAGATGTCTTTCATGTGAGGTACCAAAACCTGGCAGCAGCAGGAAAAGTTCACTGCATCAATGCGCAGTAAATACCCGCCGGGGAGTTGATAGATTTGAAATTATTCAGCAACCCTTGTAGTCTAAGACACCAACCGCTGAATGTCTCTGCCGATTGCTTGGTTAACCATACGGATTGCTGTTTATGGGTATTGCCACCGATATCATTATTCTGGTCCTCGTCTCGTTTTTCTGCGGCCTGCTCATGCAGCGGCTACGCCAGCCACTGATCCTTGGCTATATCTTCGCCGGGGTAATCCTCGGTCCCCATACCGGCGGTTTAACCATCTCTGAGACCCACAATATCGAGTTGCTCGCCGAAATTGGGGTTGCCTTGCTGCTCTTTGCTCTGGGCCTGGAGTTCTCCCTGAAGGATCTGCAGCCGGTCAAACGCATCGCCCTGATCGGCACCCCAATCCAGATGCTGCTCTGTATCGGTCTCGGCCTGGTCATCGGCCGGCTGCTTGGCTGGGAGTGGCTTACCTCCCTCTGGTTCGGCGCGCTGATCTCCCTCTCCTCGACCATGGTTTTACTGAAAACCTTGATGAATCAAGGGTGGCTCGGCACCCTTTCCAGCAAGGTGATGATCGGCATGCTGATCATCCAGGATCTGGCGGTAGTCCCGCTGATGATCATTCTGCCGCAACTCAACGACCCCGCCACCGGTCTGGGCATTCTCGGTGTAGCTTTCATCAAGGCGGCACTCTTCCTCGGCGGCATGTTTTTTCTCGGCACCAGACTGCTTCCTTACCTTCTGAAAATTATTGCCCGGCTCGGCTCCCGGGAACTGTTTCTTCTGGCGATCACCACCATCGGTCTCGGCGTCGGCTATATTACCTATCTGGTCGGTCTCTCCTTTGCTTTTGGTGCATTCATTGCCGGAATGGTGCTCAGCGAGTCAGACTATGGCCACCAGGCACTCAGTGACATCATCCCGCTCCGCGACCTGTTCAGCCTGCTCTTTTTTGCCTCAGTGGGGATGATGCTCGATCCTTCCTTCCTCTTTGACCACCTTGGCCAGATTTTCCTCCTGGTGGCGGTGGTCAGCCTCGGCAAGGGGCTCATTTTCGCCGCCCTGGCCTGGCTGTTCAATTACCGCAATGTTATCCCCCTTGCCGTCGGCCTCGGCCTGTTTCAAATCGGCGAATTCTCCTTCGTGGTTGCCCGTATCGGCGTTGCCACCGGCTCAATCACCAGCGATTTTTACAACATGTTTCTCACCACCGCGGTGGTGACCATGGTGATGACCCCTTTTATCTCTTCGCAGACCTCACGACTCTACGCCTTGAAAAAACGGTGGTTCAAACATGAACCCCTTGAGTCACTCAACTTTCCTGAAGACGAACTGCGCGGCCATGTGATTATCGCCGGAGCCGGGAGAATCGGTACCCAGATCGCCAAGGTTCTCGAACGTTTCGGCATACCTTTTGTTCTTGCGGAAATCGACCAGAACCGGGTTGAACAGGCCAAAGCTGCCGGTTACCCAATCGTCTACGGCGACTGCAGCCAGGAGATTGTTCAGGAAGCCCTGCGGATGAATGAAGCGACCCTGCTGGTCGTGACGGTGCCGGGGATCGTCGTCGCCCAGTCGATCATCAGCCATGCCCGCAAGACCAACCCGGAGATGCGCATAGTCGCCCGAATTTCCGATCCGGAGTTTTTTTCGGTCTTCCAGGAACTGGCGGTCAGGGACCTGGTCTATCCCGAATTTGAAGCGGGGCTGGAGATGATCCGTCAGGTTCTCCTCTACCTGAGAATCCCTGTCCCGGAAATCCAGCGGCAGACCGAAGAGCTTCGCCAGGACCTGCTCGACACCCAGATTGCCCCGGGCAGCCGCTATGCCACCCTGGGGCAGATGCGCGCCGCCGAACAGCAGTTTGATCTGCAATGGGTGCAACTGTCCCAGGGCAATCCACTGGCCGAAATGAGCATCGCCGAGGCGGAGATCCGCAAGAGTACCGGGGTATCGGTGGTCGGGATCATCCGTGCCGGCCAGCTGGTCACCAACCCCGATCCCGCCTACCGCTTCGCCCACGACGATCTGGTGGCAATCATCGGTTCCGCATCGGCCCGCCAGAAATTCCACTGCCTGATCGACCCGACTTCGGAAAGCTGTATCAGGCCGCTCGCTGACCTCCCTGGGCAACCGACTGCGGCCACAGCCTGAAATGAAGAAAGCCACCGGCAATAAAACGCTTCCACCACCAGTGATCTGGGACTATCCACAACTGGTCGATCTCGAGTACTGCCTGAATCAGGACCGGGATATTCCCGAAGCGCAACTCCATCAGCGCGACCGGCGGATCTTTTTGGACCGGAAGGAGAGTCTGAGCGAGGCGGCAAAGGGGGACCAGCGCAGCCTGTTGCGGCTGTGGCTCAGCAGCCGCATCAATGACGACTTCGCCACCCTGGAAGAGAAAAGTCCTGGAA
>JAZBOD010000232.1:0-3782 GCA_036350955.1 Desulforhopalus sp.
CCGTAGCGACCCCTTTTTTATTGGTCTGCGGACTTATGGCCTGTTCTGGTTGTTGGTGGAGGTAATGTAGATCAGGAATTCCCGATTGCCCTTGGGGCCGGTGATCGGTGAGACCATGGTCCCATGGCTGGTCAGCGCGGCCGAACGGACAAAATCCTCGATTTTTTCCACAGCTTGCTGGTGAAGCAGGGGGGATTTGACCACGCCACCGGCTTCGACATCCTCCCGGGGGAGTTCGAACTGCGGTTTGATCAGGGCAACGACCGCAAGCTTATCGGGAAAGAGGCGAAAAACTGCCGGCAGAATGGTGGTCAGTGAGATAAAGGAGAGATCGAGCACGGCAAGATCCAAAGGGGCATTGTCGATCTCCGTCGGGGTTATGCGGCGGGCATTGAATCGCTCAATGACCTTGACTCGGGGGTCCTGACGAAGTTTCCATGCCAGCTGGCCATACCCGACATCAACGGCAAAAACCCTTTTTGCCCCGCGTTGGAGCAGACAGTCGGTGAATCCGCCGCTTGAGGCACCAAGGTCGGCGCATACCGCCCCTTCTACCGAAATCTGAAAGTGGTCAAGTCCTGCGGCGAGTTTTACCCCTCCCCGGGAGACATAGGGACATTTCTCCCGGAGGTGGAGGGTGACCGAAGGGGAGAAGCGACTCCCCGGTTTGTCAGCACGCTCGCCATTGAGGTAGACTTCTCCGGCGAGAATCATCGCCTGCGCCGCGGATAGATCTTGGGCCAGCGCCCGATCGAGGAGCAGCTGGTCAAGGCGCACTTTCACCGGACTAAAAAAAGCTCTTACAGCTTGCCAAGGCGTTCCTCTGCCTGGCTGGCCTCCGGAGCTGCGCCGTGGCGGCTGAGCAGTTTTCGGTAAATCACTTTGGCGGTATCCTTGTCGGCGAGATTTTCAAAAGCTATCCCCTGTTGGAGCATTGCCGCCGGGGAAAGATCATGCGACGGATACTGGGAGATGATCTTCTGGTACTGCATGATCGCTTTATCGTACTCCTTCATGTTAAACAGGGCTTCTCCGGTCATGAAACGCCCCTCGATCGCCTCGTCACCGGACCCCTCGCTGGCGACCTGCTCAAACAAGACCAGGGCGTCACCGTATTTGCCGCCGTCAAAGAGCAGTTTTGCCCGACTGTAGGCATCCTGAAGTGGATCTGCGACAACCGGCGCCACTACGGCGGGTGGTGGTTCAGCGGCAGGAGCGGCTTGTTGCGCAGTTTCTTCAACTGCCGGGGAAGGAGAAGTTGGCTGTGGTGAGGGCGACACCGGGGCTGCTGGCGGTTGCGGGGCCTCAGCAGTAAGGTCTCTGACACTCTTCTTCTGCTCAGCGGTCAGTCGGATCGGTCCGCTGCCGCGAACTTCATTGCTGGCCGCAACGGTTTTGCTGCGGGCCATTTCGGCAGCAAGTGCAGCCTCTTGGGCCTTGCGTTCGGCCTCCTTGAGTCGGGCTTGCTGGATCGCTTTGACATTCTCCTGTTGCTGCTGCAATTGCTGGTTAATTTCGGCGAGCTTTGCCTCTTTTTCCCTTTCGAGTTCCTCTAGGCGTTTCATCGCCTGTTCTCTTTTAACTGCCTCTTCCTGGGCAACCGTGGAGATGGCCGTCTCCAGCTCCTTGTTTTGTTCGCTGAGGCGCTGGTTGAGATGATAGGTGTCCTCGAGCTGATTTCTCAGGGTGAGGATTTCCTGCTCAAGTTGATCGAGTTGGCCGGTGGTTGCCGCCTGACCTTTTTGCAGCTGTCCGACGGTGGTGGAGCGCATGTCGTCAATCTTTTTATTGACGATCCGTAACTGATAACGGAGCTCTTCAACCTCCGTCTGGGTGGCGCATTGCATGAGAAACGGGGCGACGAGGAGGAGCAGCACAAGATTACGCAGTGATTTTTTCATGATTACAAGGGTGTTGAGTGTAAAGCAGCCATCTACCGTGACCACTGGGGATAGGACTGGCTGCCGGGAAGGGTAAAGAGCCTTCTCTGGAAGGAACCGTTTTTCAATATACCGTAGAGGGAGGTGTTCTGGCCATCACGTTTTGCAAAAATGATCTGATTGCCATCCGGCGACCAACTCGGCGCTTCGTGGTGGCTGAGGTCGCTGGTCAGTTGTCGCGGGGCTTCATTTTTGAGGGGGTTCATGGTGTACAGCTGGTAGACTCCATCCCTGAGGCTGGAAAAAACGATCTGATCTTCGGTGGGTGACCAGCTGGGTTCGGCATTCTCCGTCCCTTCGAAGGTGATCCTTTGCACTTTTCGGGTGCGCATGTCCATAGAGTAGAGCTGGGGTTTGCCGCTGCGGTCGGAGACAAAGACCAAATGGTTGCCATCTGGAGAGAGGGTCGGCGAGACATTTATCCCGGAACGATCGGTCAGCTGTTCGAGAATTTCACCTCGGGAATCAAGGAGAAAGAGATCCGGGGTTCCCGAGGTGGAAAGGGTAAGAATCATCGTCCGGCCGTCACCGGACCAGGCAGGGGCAAGGTTCAAGCCCTTTCGCTGCGAGAGGACCTGGGTAACTTTGTTCTGGCGGAGATCGGTGACATACAGGTTCTGGTTGCCGGAGTGGTAGGAAGAGTAGGTGAGCAGGGTGCTTCCCGGGACAAAACGGGGAGAGACAGTAAGGTGTTTATGGCGGGTCACCTGCCGGACATTTTTTCCGAGTATATCGGTCAAGAAGACCTCCTTGACCCTGTCACTGCTGCTGACAAAGGCGATCCGGCTCTCGGCTATCCCTGGCTGGCCGGTGAGATTTTCCACCACGCTGTCGCAGTATTTAAAGAGCATTTTGTCTTTTTCCGACTCGGCGCCGGAAAATGATTTGCCCATCACCACTTCGTCGCCGGAGACGTCGAGGAGGCGAATCTCCAGGGCGATTTCCGCAGCAGAGCTGCTGTACTGGCCGAGAACGGCATAATCTGCGCCAAGGCCGCGCCAGTCGGTTGTCGCAGATACCGGACGGTCGTCGGCGACGATTTCGATTATGCCATGAAAGGTCAAGGCCCGGCCAAGGGTATCGGCCAGCTGCCTGCCGAGCTTGGCATCCTGCCGGTCGGTAGCCCGGTCGGTAAACCACGGAACGGCGATCTTGATCTTGCGGACTTCCGGGGCGGTGATGTCAAGGTAGACCCGTTGCCCGGATGCCCCCAGTGGGGTAAGGAGCAGGAGCGAAAAAATCAACAGGGTGGAAAACAGAGACGATTTTTTCATAATATTTGCACGAAAAATTACAAAATTTTAGGTTGTATGCGGTTATCTGCCCTGAATCCCACCGGGCCGAAACACCAGGCCGATTTCCAGGCGCTGCTTTTTCAAAGCCGGAGGAATCGGCGGCAGAGGGTCGGCCTCGGTGATAGTCTTTCTGACGAATTGGTCGTATACCCGATCGCCGGACCGGTTTTCAAAAAACATGTCGGCAATCGTCCCGTTCTGGTTGATGGTAATTACCACCGTGGCGTGCAGGTCGGTCTGTTTCTGCATATATTCGGGCAGGGCCCAGAACTGCAGCAACCGGTTGCTCAGTGACGCATAGTACTGTCCTTCGATAAGGCTGGAACTGCTTCCGGCAGGCCCGGAAGCACCAGCTGATGTTCCCTGCGCCTTGGCGGCAGAGGGTGCCGGACGCGGTGGCACCGGGGTCCGGGCGAGGAGCTGTTTTTCCTGTTCAAGGGCCTCTCGCGCCAGTCTGGCCCGTTCATTGAGCAGCGCCTCCTGCCGGAGAGCCTCGGCAAGTTTTTCTCGATTGGCCTGTTCCCGGGCCTTTTGCCTGCTGTCGTCG
>JAZBOD010000233.1:0-3174 GCA_036350955.1 Desulforhopalus sp.
CACCGAATCAGTGGCCAGAGACAGGCTGTTCTTGAATTACTTGGGAGTGGATACCAAATAGTGTACGCTTTATCCGACTTTCAGGGTGGTATAGTGAATTTTCACCCTTGCCAAGAAGAGAGCTGATAGAATCAATTGACGCCACCCTCTTTGATAAAAGTATATTTTATTTCGGAGAATGAGACCACTCCTCTCCATTCCGGTTCAACGGAAAATGATCTTCGAAGCTGTCAGAAAGCTGGTCCTGCTGTTCTCCTGGCTCACCCTCGTAGCTTTTACCGGCGGTACTGCCGCAGCGCATACCCCCGATGAGGTACAACGGCTCTGGCAGAACGCCCTCGCCGGCAAAGAAGACGACGCTTTTCAGGCCCTGCGAGGCGAGTGGGTGTACCGTTACGACGCGAAACGAAGTGGTATTCCCGCTATTGAGATGTTTTCCGGTGAGGTTGCCGGAGATTACCCGTGGCAGGCCTGGGACTGGGCGGCACCTGCTGCCAACCGGGACGATGCGGATCGGCTCTGGCTTCGCCGGGTTTTACCGGAAAAGCCTTTTGCCGACAAGGTGCTGCTGCTGGCCGGCCTGCAGTGCGATGCCCTGGCAGTTTTCCTCGATGAAAAACCGATTTATACCAGCGGAGCAACTCTGCCGGGGGGCACTGCCGGCCGGTCGGCCAACCGCCTGCACTGGATACCCCTTCCCAGTGATTCCGGGGGGCGGGCTCTTCAGCTGGTATTTTACGTGAGGCAAGCGGAGCGCCTGCCGCCGGTGGAACCAATCCTCCTCTATGGGTCCCAGTCGCAACTGGTCGAGCGGCTGACCAGTGACGCCTGGTACAAGCAGGCCTTTGGCTTTTTGTTTCTTTTTGTAGGGATCTACTCCCTGGTGGCCCATTTCGTCCGGCGGCAGTACGGTCTTTCCTTCTCGCCCTGGTTCGCCGTGCTCACCATTACCCTGGGGCTCTCTCAGCTCTTTGCCGGTAACCTGCTGTTCATGATTTACGACGGGTCAGAGTGGTTTTACCAGGCAGGCCTGCTGGTGATGCTGCTTTTCCCCATCGGCCTGTGGCGCTTTGTCGAAATCTCTTTTGGCCCGGGCTACAAGAAGCTGATCCGCCGTTGCTGGCAGCTGCAGATCCTCGTCGTCGTGGTGATCTGGTTTCCCGATCTGTTCGGCTGGGCACCGTTTGGTCCAATCGGGCAGCTGTTCGGCAATGCCGCAATCGCCCTGCAACTGCTGGTCGGGGTCGGTGAGGGGGGGAGGCATCTGCTTCGAGGGGAAAAAACCACCAGCCTGATTGCCCTCGGGGTACTGCTCTTCTCCCTGGCCGGTCTGGTTGATATTGCCATCGCCTTCCTCCCAGTAACCATCACGACCGAGTTCTACCCCTGGGGGGCACTGGCTTTGATTGCCGTACTTGCCGTTGGTCAGGAACGGGCCGCTGGCGAGGCGCAAATTGAGCTACGCCGCCAGGCCGACGCCCTGCAGCGGCAGCAGCAGCATCTCGAGGAGCTGGTCGAGGAACGCACCGCCGAACTGCACCTGGCGACCCGTGCCGCTGAAGCCGCGAGTCAGGTGAAAAGCCAGTTTCTCGCCAATATGTCCCACGAATTGCGTACCCCACTCAATGCCATCCTCGGTTACGCCCAGCTCTTTGAACGGGACGGTAACCTGCCCGGCAATCTGCAGGAACGGGGCGGGATTATTCGCCGCAGCGGAGAATATCTGCTGATGCTGATCAACGACATCCTCGATATTTCGAAGATTGAGGCGGGCAAGGTGGAGATTCAGACCGGCGCGGTACAGTTGCCGGAACTGATCAACGGGGTTGTCGAGATGATCCGTCCCCGTGCCGAAGAGGGCCATCTCCTGTTTACCTGCCAGGTTTCAGCAACGCTGCCCGAGGTGGTCCTG
Organism: Desulforhopalus sp.; assembly: GCA_036350955.1. Taxonomy (GTDB): domain Bacteria; phylum Desulfobacterota; class Desulfobulbia; order Desulfobulbales; family Desulfocapsaceae; genus Desulforhopalus_A. The sequence continues at coordinate 1,913 of JAZBOD010000233.1, forward strand.
ACCGATGAAAAGCGTCTTCGTCAGCTTCTGCTCAACCTGCTCGGTAATGCGGTAAAGTTTACCGACCTGGGTGAGGTGCGGCTGACTGCCGACCGCCAGGCCGACCGGCTGGTTTTTACGATAGCCGACAGCGGTATCGGCATTGCCGCCGAAGATCTTGAGACCATTTTCGAGCCTTTCCAGCAGCTCGTTGGGCCGGCACAAAACCAGGGAGCCGGGCTTGGTCTGGCGATCAGCCGGAGCATCGCCCGGAGGATGGGCGGCGATGTGTCAGTACGCAGCACCCCGGGGCAGGGCAGCCTGTTTCGCCTTGAGCTGCCTCTGGTAGCTGCCGCTTCCAGCACCGTGTTGCAGCGCACGGCCGCCGCCGAAACCCACCAGGCACTGTCGGCCATCCCCGTTCCCGACCCTTTGCCGGCGGAGTATGACCAGCTCTGCACGGCGGCACGGATCGGCGATATCGAGCAGATCCTTAAAGAGAGCGAGCGGCTTAAAGAGCACCTGCCGGAACACCGTGAATTCCTTGAGCAGCTCACCCGGCTCGCCGCCCGGTTCGATATCCCGGCATTGCAGCGCTTGCTGGTCAAGAAGGAGAGATGACCTGACCGGGAAGGCTATACCGGGCGGGTGATGGCCATCGCCTTCATCCGCGAACGCAGGGTAGTTGGCCGCAGCCCGAGCAGTTCGGCAGCGCCGCCTGGGCCATCGACCCGCCAGGCGGTCTGGCGGAGAGCCAACAGGTAGTTGTTGCGCTGCATCGCCTGCCACTCCTGCTCGGATATCAGCCGATCAACCGGGCTTATCGCAGGAGCCACCCCGCTGCCGGCACGGCTCGGGGTGGTCAGCGTCAGTGCACCTCCCCGGGCAAGAATCATCGCCCGCTCGATTTCGTTGTGCAGCTCGCGGATATTGCCGGGCCATTCGTAGGCAAGATAGCCGGCGAGCATCGTCTCGCTGATCTCCGGCGCTGAGAGGCCCATTTTTCGGGCGGTAAGGGCGGCAAAGTGGCGGGCCAGCAGGGGGATATCTTCCCGCCGTTCCCGGAGCGGCGGCAGGGTCAGGGGAAAGACGCTCAACCGGTAATAGAGGTCCTCACGGAAACGGCCATCGGCCACTGCCTGCTGGAGGTCGCGGTTGGTGGCGGCGACGATGCGGACGTCGGTTGATCGGCTCTTCTCCTCGCCGATCCTCTCAAAGCTTCCCTCCTGGAGCACCCGCAACAGTTTTCCCTGCAGTTCGCTGGGAATTTCCGCCACCTCATC
>JAZBOD010000234.1:0-2918 GCA_036350955.1 Desulforhopalus sp.
CGCCCAAACTCGGCGTTATGCTCAAAATTTTATCCTCGGAATATCCATTATATGCCTGTGGTAAAATTTTTCGCATGCCTTGATTTTGAACGAAAATCTTCATTTTGCAAAAGGCTCTATTATATGAAATTTCTGTAGACATTGTCTACCAGCCTGCCAACACTCCGCGCAGACCGACCAGCACAGCAACAAAAATGGCGGATCCGAGAAGAACCAGACGGTTGACCCGGCGGATATCTTCCACCTCCGGTAGCCTCGATCGGTCACCGATGATCGGTTTTTCGACCAGAATCCCCTGGTATGAAGATGGGCCGCCAAAATCCAGACCAAGGGCCCCCGCCACCGCCGCCTCGCTGTGGCCGGAATTGGGACTGGCATGGCGCAGGCGATCGCGGAAAAAGATTCTCGCCGCCTCCCTGTAATCAAATTTGAGAAAAAATGCAGCGATAATCAGGCAGAATCCACTCAATCTGGCCGGAACATAATTGGCCAGGTCGTCGAGTCGGGCGGCGGTTCTGCCAAAACGCAGATAGCGGTCATTTTTGTAGGCGATCATCGAATCCATGGTGTTTACTGCCTTGTACCCGACTATGCCAACCGCCGAGCAGGCAATCGGTGACCAACCGACAACGGGTGAAGCCAGGCTGGCAAGAACCGCATAGAAGAGGGGGGCGGTGATCCCGTCGACCATATTTTCCGCGACGGTTTCAAGGGTTGCCCGGCAGATCTTCTCTTCATTCAGGTCGGCGGTATCCCGGCCAACGATCTGGGCGAGAGCCTGCCGCGCTGCATCGAGTGGCGCACCTTTGTCGAGCAGGGAAGCCACGGCATTGCTGTGCCTCTGCAAATCGCGAATGGCAATGCCGCTGTAGATAAGCAAGATTGCCGCGAGCGTTGCCAGCCATGGCGCAAGAGTGCCGAGAGCGACCAGGAGCAGACTGACGCTGCCGGTGCTGAGCAGGATGACGCTCAGTACCGTGAAAAAACCGGCAACTTCGGGTGACGAAAAGACCCTTCGGTAAAGGGTCTCGCTGGCGCTGCAGAGACGGCCAATCAGCCGCACTGGATGCGGATAGCCGCGGGGATCGCCAAGCAGCAGATCGAGGCAGAGAGCACTCAGCAGGTGCAGGATGTACACGGCGGCACCCCTTACCCGGCTAAAGCTTGAGGAATTGGTAAATTTTGGCCATGTCGACGTTTTCTCGAAGGCAATCCGCCAGCCGATCAAGGGAATTTTCCAGATTATACGGAGCGATCACCTGTCCCAGTGGGGCCAGGCCATTACGCTGGCGCAGACGGTCGACAAACCAGCGGCGGAAGGTATCACTGTCAAAAAGCCCGTGAAGATAGCTTCCCCAAACCATGCCGTCGGGGCTGATCAGGCCACAACTGGAGCCGTCTTCAAAGAGCAGTACCGGCTCGCCGTTCTGGGTTGATATCCCGTGATGAATTTCGTAACCGAAAACCCTTTCCCCGGAATGTTTGTGGACACCGCTCTTCCGGGTCAGTCTTTTTTCGGTTTCGATCTGGGTGGTCATCGCCAAAAAGCCCATCCCGTCGATCTCTCTGGTCGCCGATTCGATTGCATAGGGGTCACCGATCTTCTTACCGAGCATCTGGTAGCCACCGCAGATTCCTACCAGCTCCGCGCCTGCGGCAACCGCCTGGCGGATCGCCGCCACCAACCCGTGGCGTTCGAGGCGGGTGAGGTCGGCAATGACATTTTTGGAACCGGGAAGAATGATTGCCGCGGGGGATTTGACTTCACTGCCTTGTTTGACGATGTGGACATTGACGTCAGGTTCTTCCAGTAAAGGCTCTATGTCGGTGAAGTTGGCGATATGGGGCAGATCGATTACCGCAATGTCAACCGCATCACCGCTTCGACGACGGTTGAAGCCGCCCTTTTTAAAGGTTACCGAATCTTCCTGAGGCAGCCTAAGATCGGCGAGATAGGGAATTACTCCTAACACTGGCCGGCCGGTATGTTCGCGGACATAGCTGTGGGCGGAGGCGAGCAGATCAGCCTGGCCACGGAATTTGTTTACCAAAAATCCCTGGACCAGCCGTCGTTCCCATTCGGCGAGAACCTCCATAGTCCCAACAAAAGAGGCGTAGACTCCACCACGATCGATATCGCCAACGATGAGCACCGCCGCATCGGCATAACGGGCCATCCGCATATTGACCAGATCGTCGGCTTTGAGGTTGATCTCCCCCGGAGAGCCGGCCCCCTCAAGAACCACCACCTGGTATTCGCCCGCCAGAGAGTCGTAACAGCTTTTGACGGTTTCCCAGGCGATCGGTTTATAGGCATTATAGCCGTTGACAGTCATGTTGCCGACCGGTTTGCCCCTGACGATGATTTGGCTGCCGGTATCAGAGTTGGGTTTGAGCAGGAGCGGATTCATCCGCGAATCCGGGTCGACACCTGCCGCCTGGGCCTGGACCACCTGAGCTCGCCCCATCTCGTCGCCGGCTCTGGTGACAAAGGAGTTGAGCGACATATTCTGGGCCTTAAAGGGGGCGACCAGAAGCCCATCCTGGCGGAAGATCCGGCAAAACCCGGTAGTAATAATCGATTTTCCGGCATCGGAACAGGTCCCCTGCACCATCAGGGCGGCAGCCCGCGGTGGACGGGTCGCTTTGTTCACCGAGGTCGGCCAAAAAGCATGGAATACTGAGAGCAGGTGGGCATTCTCCTCTTCCCGACGCACTGCCACGCGAAAGAACCGGCCAGATGACAAGCCGGGGTAGTTATCGCAGCGGCGGATCATCACTCCGCGCTGCAGACAGAATTCGGCCAACCGTGCACTGTCGGTCGAGGTCAAAATTTTCAAAAAGAGATAGTTGGCTTCCCCGGGGAAAACCTTAACCGCACTGATCCGGCTGAGCTCTTCAGCAAAATTGTGTCGCAG
>JAZBOD010000235.1:0-3673 GCA_036350955.1 Desulforhopalus sp.
AGGGTGAAAGCGACCAGGAACTTGCGCCGCCGGAACCCCCGCAGGAAGAACAGCACCAGCGGGAAGAGCAGGTAATACTGCTCCTCCACCGCCAGGCTCCAGGTATGCAGCAGCGGTTTCAACTCCGAGGCCGGCGCGAAGTACCCGCTTTCCGACCAGAACAGGATGTTGGAGGAAAAGAGCGCCACTGCTGTCAGGCTCTGGCCGAAATCCTTCATGTCCTGCGGGACCATCAGCGCCCAGGCAAAGGGCAGACAGGCCATGATCACGAAAAACAGGGCGGGCAGAATACGCCGGGCCCGCCGTTCGTAGAAGGTCACAAGGCTGAAGCGGCCTGCGTCCAACTCGCCTATGATGATCGTGGTGATCAGAAAGCCGGAGATGACAAAGAAGACATCGACGCCGACATAGCCCCCGCTGAAAATCGGGAACCCGGCGTGAAACAGAACCACCGGCACCACGGCCACGGCCCGAAGCCCATCAATCTCTGCGCGATATTTCATATGCAGACCCTTCGGTGCATTTGCCAGGAGAAATCTTCAGCGCCCCTCCCTCTCAGGACAAAGGCCCCGCTTTTCGCGTGTAGTGCCCAAGGTTTTACGAAAGGTAAAAACCCGGACATTTTTAATAAATCTGCGGGTGGTTTCATGCCATGGCGAGCATGGGTGACGGATGTGGGAAACAGCCAGTGGGACATGCCCGACAGCAAGAAAGGCCTGTCTTCAGGGATGCACCAAAGTGCGAATGCAGCCGTGCCCTTATATTTCCTACAGAAATTTGATTTACCCGTATGTGTCACCGCTTTATATCAAAATTCCAGTTCAAGAAGGATGCTGACGTCACCATGGCTTATCTATGGAGAGACCTGGGGAATAAAACCTCCCGCCCAGAATATCATGTTTATCGCAGCATCCGTCATTTTGGGAGCCTCAACGGGCTACGTTTTTTCTGCATCTTTGCTGTGCTGTGGCATCATGCGCCGATCTGGACGTCCATGCAGGACGCCCCGGTCCTGTTGCAACGCGGTTTTCTGGGGGTTGATTTCTTCTTCGTGCTCAGCGGGTTTTTGATCACGACGCTGTTGTTACGGGAAGAAGACCAAAATGGGCGGTTTTCTCTTAAGGGTTTCTACTGGCGGCGCTGTCTGCGCATCGTGCCGGTCTATTTCCTCGTCGTGACCCTTCTTGCGGTCTATTTCATCGGCGTGAAGGGACAGAGTGAGTATCTTGAACTTCTGTCCTTTTATTATCTGTTCCTCTCCAATCTTCTGATCGGGGATATCCCGATTCTGGCACCGACCTGGTCGCTCTCGGTCGAGGAGCAATATTATCTGGTCTGGCCCCTTTTGCTGTTGGCCACGCCGCGCCGGTTTATTCTGCCCGTTCTGGCCGTGTTGATCATGCTCAACGTTGTAGCCGTCACCGGGGGCTGCGCTTCATGGGGGTCAGACCTGTCGAAACCGGTCCTTTGGTTTTTGAGATGTTCACGGCGACCTATGCCCCGATTCTCATCGGGTCTGCCCTTGCGGTTGTTTTGCATAAAGAGGCGGGGTTTGCGCTCCTGAGCCGGGTACTGGGTTTCACAGCCGCAGCCCCCGTTAGCTTTTTGGGTCTGCTGGTTCTGCTACAGATATTGCCGAGCGATGTGACAGGCTGGCCCAACCTCGTGTTGCATTTGACGATGGCTTGCTGTCTGGCAAGCATCGTCCTGCGCGAAGACCACCTGCTGCACCTTGTTTTCACTCTGCGTCCCATCGTGCGTATCGGCCAGATCAGCTATGGCATCTATCTTTATCATCTGATCGGATTGCACATTGGGACGGTGCTGCTCACAAAGGCAGGCTGGCAGGAAGGGTGGGCGATCTTCGTGGTCTACAGCCTTGTTTCTGTCATTATGGCAGAGGTGAGCTTTCGATATTACGAGGCGCCTTTTCTCAACCTGCGCCATCGGAAGATCGGCAGGCATCGTTCAGGATGAAAACTGTCCTTGCCTTTTGAACGGACATATCAGGGCGCGCGGGATCGTGATCTCACTGGACGATATCACAACATGGTAACCGGTCATTACCATGGTCTTCTACACAGGTTCCGAGGACAAGGTTGCGCAGCCGTCATGCACATCACGTCACATGATGTCACCAGGCAAGGCAAATAGTCGCTCATTTCGACATAGGCTGCCTAATTATTGGCACAGGGTTTAAAAAAAAACTAAGGGATGATGGCACAGGCAATCAAGCGGGTGGACCATATGGCAAGACGGTGATCAGATCACGTAACGACGCGGTAAAGCGCACTAAAAACCTGTCGGTGGCAATGTAATTTTCCTCTTTCTGCTGTAGTGACACCTGGCTTCTCTTGTGAAAATTGAGCCTGATGAAGCTTGAAGCTTTTACCAGTTTTCCTTTTCTTGCCAAGACGTTGTGAAAGCAAGACGGTTGTATGCTTTCACGCGGGGTTTTTGTTTTGGGTGTCATGATGCGCCAGGCGTAATGCTGCGTATCGTTGGATGGAGGTGCTTCCCCGCCAAAGGGGTCTGGCCTGCACCCGCAACAGCTTTTCCGGGCAGAAACTGGTCGCGGGGTTGAGTCTAATTGCTCGCTTCATCCGCACAAAAGACATAGTGCTTCCCTAAATTCAACACCGGGGAAATGGAATGATGAGCTCAACGATCAAACATCACCTTTCGCTTAATGGCACACTGCAACACTCACTGCTCAAGGGCATTTTGCGACTAATATTGGGGCTCTACATAATGGCTTATCAAACCGAACTGACACAGGCTGACACCGTTACAGGCAATAACAGCCCGACCTTGGCCTACAACCTTAGTGGTTATTCTGACTGGGCACCCGTCATGCAGTTTCTGGATGTCGCGAAATCCATGCGTCCCTGGTACGGCGACATGGAGGATGGATCGGCAAGCTTTAGATATGAAGCGATGAAAGAAGGCGGCTATCTGGACGAAAACGGCTGGTTAAAGGAGATCCCGGAAGGGGTCTCTAACGTGGCGACGATCTGGCAGTGGAACGGTCGCGACAAGGCTTTCGCCGAGGATGTCCGGGGCGTCTATGTCATGGAATATGAAGGTACAGGCGAGGTGGCCATGACAGGTGATGCGCGTATCATCAGCAGTGAGCCTGGTCGGATTGTCTTTGAAAACATGAGCGGCAGTAATGTATTCATGAGGATATACTCAACCGACCCCGAGGGCACGGGTGATTATATCCGCGACGTTACAGTCGTGGCTGAAAAGAACCTGCCTCTCTATGAGGCGGGCGCGGTCTATAACCCCGCCTGGCTGGAACTGATCGAAGATGCCCGTGAGTTGCGCTTCATTGGCTGGATGCCAACGACGAATGCCACAATATCTTCCTGGGATGAACGTTCCTCCCCGGAGGGCATGTTCTGGCATGGGGGTGTGCCGGTCGAATATATGGTCAAGCTGGCGAATGAGGTCGGCGCAGATCCCTGGTTCACCATACCGCATACGGCGGATGAGGATTATATCCGCAATTTCGCGATCTATGTGCGTGACAATCTTGATCCCGGACTGAAGGCCAAGGTTGAATATTCGAATGAAACCTGGAACTGGGCGTTTCAGCAGACACATTGGCTCCACGCCAAGGCAGAAGAGGAATGGGGCGTCAAAGGTGGTCAGAATGAATATTATGTTA
>JAZBOD010000236.1:0-2056 GCA_036350955.1 Desulforhopalus sp.
ACCGTCGCCTCGATCAACTGCTACGGTGTCCTGGTCGGCAATATCAAGGCCGGAATCCTCACCGCCAGAAAAAACTGCTCGATCAACGGCAAACTGGAGGAGGGCAGCGTCACCGTCGAACCTGGAGCAATCCTTGAGGGAGAGATTAAGGTCACCGCCGGCGGCAACAGCGCCAAGGACGCCAAGGGCTCCCCGCCGCCACCGATCGCCACGGGAAAAAAAACAGCCTGACAACCGTATCCAGCTGCAAACACCTCAAGGTACGGTGAAATGCCCTTTGTCCAGCCCAAACCAGCCAATCTGCTCCAATGCCCCAACTGTGGTAACGATACCGATTTCTTTGAAGTCACCGAGGAGATCGTCACCACAACCCGCTATGTCCAAAACCGCGATGGCAGTTTTACCCTGGTTGACCATACTTCAGAAAACCAAGGGGAGGCCAAGCTGTTCTGCGGCAACTGCGAAGAAGACCTGACTTTCTTTCACCCCCGCTTTTCCGAGATGATTTTTTAAACGGGGCTGTGCAACAGAGGATTTTACCATAAAAAAAGGGAGAGCCCGCCCTGCGGCGAACTCTCCCTGGTACATTGCCGATTCAGCAGGAAACGCCGATCAGACACATCCGGTGGGTTTCGGCAGACCAGCCATTTTACAGGCTCCCTTGCCAGGTCCGGAGGGGAACAACTCGTAGATTCTCTTCAGCGGGAATCCAGTGGTCTTGGAGAGGATACGGACCATCGGGGCGATTCCGTTCTTTTTATAGTACTCCTGCAACGCGTCGATGACCTTCTGATGTTCGTCGGTCATCTCGGAGATACCTTCAACACCTTTTACATAATCAACCCAATCCTGGTTGAAGTCGTCGCCCTTGAGCAGGAATCCATCCTCATCTACCTCGAAACTGCTACCATTGTGTTCAATTGTCGGCATTGCAAACCCTCCTTAGAATAGTACGTATAGCTTTCGCCGTTTTATAATCCAGTCACTGACTAGCGCTTATTACTATAGCCTAAACGTTTTGTCAAGTGAATGACAAATCATTTCCGACGCCCGTCGACTGCCCTGGAGCCAAAAAATAAACAAAGTATTTCAAACAGATAGAAGACAACAAAAAAGTGAATTCCCGGTGAACGTCAATGGATATTCCGCTCTTTCTGCCCCTGCAGGATCACCACAAGCCGCTGGCAGTTTGCTCCACCGGCAACCCCTGAAAAAAGGCGTGCAAGACACATTACCTGTTTGGCGACAGATGTCTACGCTTTTTTGCTTTTCGGCCAATTTTTTCAGGAACCGTCAATGAACAAATCCGCCTGCTAGGAGTGCCCAGTTACGCCTGAGATAGCGCAACAGGGTAAGCAAAATGAGGCGACAAGACGTGCCGGGGAACAAGGCCGGACCGGCTGAAGCCGCCGAGGATTTTCCTTGCAGTGCCCCACAAGAAAGAGTAAATCGAACCCTTGTCGGCAACCCGGCGGGGACAGCCTGCCGCCGGGTACCCCGGAAGGTCCCGAAGGGGCCTGCCTATCCTTAAAAAACCTTATATACTTCCGGCAATCATGCTCCAGATACTCCGCAAAAAGGCCCAATCGACCTTTATCCAGATTATTGTCGTCATCATTGCCCTGGTCTTCATCTTCTGGGGTGTAGGCACCAACCTGAGCGGCAACCGCCAGGCGGCGCTGAGCGTAAACGATGTCGATATCACCTTTCAAGAGTACCAGCAGGCCTATGACCAGGCCTACCAGCGGTTAAGCGATCAGTTTGGCGGGAATATGCCGCGGGACCTCGCTGATTCGCTTAACCTCAAGCAGCAGGTGATCAACCAGCTCATTCAAACCGCCCTGCTCCGTCAGGGTGCGGCAGCCATGGGTCTGACCGTCAGTGCCGAAGAGATCCGCCAGATAATCGAAGGGATGGTCCAGTTCCAGGAAAACGGCCGGTTCGATATCGACCGGTACAAGGAGATTCTCGCACTGAACCGCATGGCTCCGACCATTTTTGAAGAGTCGATGCGCCATGACCGGCTCACCGAAGTCACCGCCCGGGCTGTCTCCAG
>JAZBOD010000237.1:0-4600 GCA_036350955.1 Desulforhopalus sp.
GGTTGCCACCGACGGCGAAGAGATTCTCATTCCGATGACCCGGCAGATTGTCGTCTCGGAAGGGCCAGAGGGGCTGGTTATCGACCCACCCCCGGGGTTGCTCGAAATAAACGCTGGCAGTAAAGATCCGGTTAGAGGGCAAACCGGCAATGATCTTTGATATCATCACCATTTTCCCGGAGTTGCTTGCCTCCCCTCTTGAGGAGGGCATTCTTCGCCGGGCCCGACGCAGTGGCAGGATTTCGGTAAATATCGTAAATCTGAGGGATTTTGCCCCCGACCCGCATGCGATGACCGATGACCGGCCATTTGGCGGTGGGGAAGGGATGGTGATGAAGCCGGAACCGCTGACTGCAGCGGTAGAAGAACGGCAACAGTGCCTGCCGGAAAAAGGCCGGATTATTCTCCTCTCGCCCCAGGGGCGACTCTTTGACCAGAAACTGGCCCGGGAACTCGCCGAGGAGAAGAGATTGATTTTGATCTGTGGCCGTTATGAGGGTGTTGACGAGCGTTTTGCACAGGGCTGGGTCGACGAGGAGATCTCTATCGGAGACTATATCCTCAGCGGCGGCGAGTTGGCGGCAATGGTGGTAATCGACTCGGTAACCCGGTTACTGCCCGGGGTGCTCGGCTGCGCCGGTTCGGCGGAAAACGACACCTTCAGCCGGAACCTGCTCAAACATCCGCAGTATACCCGGCCAAGGATCTTTCGTGGACAGGAGCCTCCCGAGGAACTGTTGTCCGGCAATCATGAAAATATCGCCGAATTCCGGTTTCTCGCTTCAGTCCGGCGGACTCTGCAGCGGCGCCCCGACCTGTTGCGCAGGGAACGTTTTTCCGCCGGTGAAGTAAAACTGCTTGAGCGGCACGGACTCTACCGGCAGGTGCAACACCTCCACGATGGAGAAGAAGACCATGGCCTTGCCGGCTGAGGGCACCGAGACGACCCTGAACCTGGCACTGATTCATCATCCGGTGGTGAATAAGCGGAATGAGTTGATCGGCTCGGCGGTAACCAATCTCGACTTGCATGATATCGCCCGGGCGGCCAAGACCTATGGGGTGGCAAAGTATTTCATAACCACCCCCTACCAGGACCAGCATCTGCTCCTCCGGGAATTGCTGGCCCACTGGCAGACCGGTCATGGGGCAAAAAGCAATCCGGCCCGGCAGCAGGCATTGGCGATTGTCCGCCTGGCCTTGAGCCTCGAGGAGGTCGTGAGGAGTTTAACCGAAGAGTACCGGGTAGCGCCGCTGATTGTTGCAACCAGCGCGGTGCCCCGGCAGAAGACTATCAGTTATCGGGATCTGGCGGGAAAAATTGCCGGGAAAACACCGGTACTTCTCCTGTTCGGCACTGCCCACGGGTTGGCGCCGGAGGTAATTGCCCAGGCTGATACCAGCCTGCCACCGATTTCAGGAGGAACGGCGTACAACCATCTTTCGGTCCGTTCAGCCGCGTCAATTATCATCGACCGGTTGCTTGGATCATGACAGAGTACAGCAGAACAGAGGCGAGAGCGGCAGGTAACCATACTTCAACCTACAGATGATACAATGAGCACAATAATCGAGAGAATAAACCTGGAACAAATGCGCCAGGATCATCCAGATTTTCGCCCTGGCGACAGTGTAATGGTCCATATCCGGATTATCGAGGGCAGCAAGGAGCGCGTACAGATCTTTCAGGGAGTAGTGATCAAACGCAAACGCGGCACGATGGAAGCGTCCTACACCGTCCGGAAAATTTCCCACGGCGTCGGCGTCGAAAAAACCTTTGCTCTGCACAACCCGCGGATCGAGAAGATCGAGTTGGTTTCTCGGGGTCGGGTCCGTCGTTCGCGCCTCTATTACCTCCGCGAACGTACCGGCAAGGCTGCTCGAATCAGGGAGCGCGGCCGTATCCGTTAACGGTGAAGCTTTCTCCCCGGCAGGGATGGTCCCCCGACCCCTGCCGGGGAGTTCCGGATACCCTGGACTAGACCGGCCGTCGAGCCGTACTGATCATGCAGGGTCTCTTTTCTGAAATGGCCGCCGGGATTGACGATGGCGCTTTTGAAAAAGCCCTGGAGGTCCATGGCAAGCGGGTAGCTGGCTGCGATGAGGCGGGCAGAGGTCCCCTCGCTGGACCAGTGGTTGCGGCCTGTGTTATCCTCCCGGTCAACGACCACAGAGTCTCCTGTTTTGTCGATTCAAAGACCCTTTCTCCGCCTCGACGCGAACAACTCTACCGGCAACTGCTCGATCTCCGTGCGACAATTGGTATCGGCATAGTCAGCGCGGCAACCATCGACCGGATCAATATCCTTCAGGCGTCCCTGCTTGCCATGCTCCGGGCGGTCAAGGCTCTGCCTGGCCCGCCACCCGACTTTCTCCTCATCGACGGCACTTTCACCATCGCCTGTGACATTGACCAGCGAGCCATGGTCAAGGGGGAGAGGAAAAGCCGGGCAATTGCCGCGGCAAGCATTGTCGCCAAAGTCGAGCGGGACCGCTTGATGACAGAACTTCACCACACCTACCCCCTCTACAACTTCGCCGCCCATAAGGGCTATCCTACCGCCGCCCATCGCCAGGCTCTGCGTACCCACGGTCCGTGTCCGGCACATCGCCTTACCTTCAATGGGGTGCGGGAGCATGCCCGATAACCGGCAGCTCTTCGGCGAAAGAGGAGAGGCACTGGCTCTTGCCGAACTCCACCGACGTGGCTACCGGATCATCTGCAGAAATTTCCGCTGCCGACTAGGCGAAATAGATATCATCGCCGCCGATGGCGACACCCTGGTTTTTGTCGAGGTCAAAAGCAGAAAGGGAAAGCAATTCGGTTCCCCTGCCGCTGCCGTAACCAGCAGGAAACAGCGCCAGATCAGCCGGGTTGCCCAGTACTATCTCCTTAAGCAGGCAAGAGTCGATCGAGCGGCACGGTTTGACGTCGTCACTGTACTCTGCCAGGCCGGGGCCCCCCCGGAGATTGAGCTGATTAAAAATGCCTTCGAACTCTGTGAGGAATAGCAGGTCAACCCGAAAATATCGGTTGGCAGAAAAAATTGCCGGTTGTACTTGGCTGAAATGAGAGTTGCTGTCACGACACCCGGCGAACCCTTTGCCAAAACAGGCTAACTGCAGTAAAGTAACAACCATGATAACCATTGGCATTACCATGGGTTGCCCGGCAGGTATCGGGCCGGAGATTATTCTCCGCTCCTTTCAGGAGGGTGGCGTTGATTCGGATCTTTTCCCGGTGATTCTCGGCGACAGCGGTGTCCTGAGGTTTTACGGAAAAATGCTTGGTATTCCCGCCCCCTGTGTCCCCTGGCACCCCGGAGATAGCCCGATCGACCCCGGCTCTATCCCGGTAGTCGAGCTTTCAGATCTGCCACCGGAGGCAATCAAGCCTGGCACCCCTGACCAAAACACCGGTCGAGCGATGGCCAGATATATCACTCATGGCGTCGAACTGGTCGGCGAAGGGACACTTGACGGCCTGACCACCTGCCCGATATCCAAAGGGGCGTTGAACAACGCAGGCTTTCACTACCCCGGCCACACCGAAATGCTCGCCCACCTCACCGCCACTCGGGAATTCACGATGATGATGGCTGGCCCCCGCCTCAAGGTAACCCTGGCGACCATCCATTGTCCGCTACGGAAGGTCGCCGATACCCTCAATCTGCAAGATCTTGCCCGGTTGATCACCCTCACCGATCAGGCTTTGCGCGATGACTTTGCCATAAGTCACCCCCGTCTGGCCGTTGCCGGGTTGAACCCCCATGCCGGGGAAAACCGGCTGTTCGGGAGTGAGGAGGCGATGATCATCTCGCCGGCGGTGCAGGCCTGCCGTGCTCTTGGCATTGAGGTAACCGGCCCATACCCTCCGGATACGGTCTTTCACCGGGCGGTCGCCGGCGATTTTGATGCGGTGGTGGCGATGTACCACGATCAGGGACTGATTCCTTTCAAACTTCTCCATTTCAGCGACGGGGTCAACGTGACCCTCGGTCTGCCGTTGGTCCGCACCTCGGTCGACCACGGCACTGCCTATGACATTGCCGGGAAGGGTCTTGCCAACCCGCAAAGCCTTCAGGAAGCGGTAAAATTGGCGGCGGTCATCTGCCGGAACCGGCAAACCTGCCAACACCCGATGGAGAAACCCAAATGAAAAAACCGGGCCGGCTGATCGTCTTTGAGGGTACCGACGGCTGCGGCAAGTCCACCCAAGTGCACCTGCTCAAAGACTCTCTCAGCGCACTCGGCTATCCGGTCATTGCCACCAGGGAACCAACCGATGGGACATATGGCCGGAGAATCCGCGCCCTGTACAGTGACCGCTCCGCCTGCACCGCCGATGAAGAACTGGAACTCTTTCTCGCCGACCGGCGTGAACATGTCAGCCAACTGCTGGAGCCGGCCCTGAAGGAAGGGAGAATTATTCTCTGTGACCGCTACTTTCTCTCCACTGCAGCCTATCAGGGGGCGCGCGGCTATGACCCGGAAGATATCCTGCGCCGCAACCACTTCGCTCCGGATCCTGATCTCGCCCTGCTTTTTCAGCTGCCCCTTGAGCTCAGTCTGCAGAGAATCACCTCGGGCCGGGGCCAAC
>JAZBOD010000238.1:0-7189 GCA_036350955.1 Desulforhopalus sp.
CCATCAGGCGATTATCAGCGCAATGGGCGGTCAGCCGGCGGCGATCTCCTGGTCCGAGGTGTACACCGCCCTGCAGACCGGGGTAGCCGACGGCCAGATGAACCCGGTCCCGATCATTGCCTTTGCCAAATTTCAGGAGGTGCAGAAATACCTTACCCTGACCGGCCATGTCTTTGCCCCCTATGTCTGGACGATCAACAAGGAGTTCTGGAACAACCTCAGTGACAGCGAAAAAGAGGTGGTTGCTTCCGCCGCCAAATCGGCGATTGTCGCTGGTCGAGGGATGGGCCGGGTAATAGAGGCCTCGGATCGGGGGCTCACCGAACTGGCCAAAACCATGGAGGTCAATTCGCTCACCGCTGAGGAGAAGGAGGAGTTCCGTAAGGTGGCCACGCCGGCGGTGAAAAAGTTGATTGCCGAAAAATTCGGCGCCGAAGGCGAGGAGTTGATGAACGCCTTCCTCGAGGCGATCCAGTAAGACCAAGAGCTCTGGCCGGCCAGCCGGCGAGAATTCCTGCCGGAGTGGCTTACTCCTCCGGCAGGTGACGATCTCAGCCATGGGGGCTGAACAATGAACTTTTCCTATAGCTGCAGCATCTGTCGGCGGACCTTTGCCCTGGAGCCGCAGCTCACTCTCTGCCCTGAATGCCAGCGGGAGCAGGTTGCCGACCAGCCACTCTCTGGAGTGCTGGAAGTGGTTATGGCTGCCCCACCGGAGGAGCCGGGCGATATTTTTGCCTGGCTGCCGGTGGAAAGGGAGTTTTTCCCGGCGGTGCCGGTGGGGAACACCCCGTTGTGGCAGCCGGCCAACCTGCGCCGGCGGTTCGGTTTTGCCGGACTCTATCTTAAAGATGACGGGAGCAACCCGACCTCCTCGTTCAAGGACCGGGCCTCTTTTCTGGTCTCCGCCTTTGCCAAAAAGCACCGCATCGGCTCTATTGCCCTGGCCTCGACCGGCAATGCCGGGTCGTCAATGGCCGGCATCGGCGCCGCCGCCGGCCAGAGCATTACCCTGTTTCTGCCGAAGTCGGCGCCAGCGGCCAAACTGATTCAGGCCCTGCAGTACGGGTCGCAGGTGTACCGGGTCGATGGCTCCTACGATCTGGCCTACGACATCTCCCTGGAGTACTCCCGCCGCCGGGGCGGGATGAACCGCAATACCGCCTACAATCCGATGACCATCGAGGGGAAGAAGACCGTCTCCCTCGAACTGTTTCAGCAACTGGGCCGGGCGCCCGACGTGGTTTTCGTCCCCGTTGGCGATGGCTGCATTCTTGCCGGAGTCTACAAAGGCTTTCGCGACCTCCAGCAGTTCGGCCTGATTGCCGCAGTGCCCCGAATTATCGGGGTGCAGGCAAAAACCTCGGCGGCCCTCTACCATGCCCTCCACAGCGGGAACTTTGTCGCCGAACCGACCAGCACCATTGCCGATTCGATCTGTGTCGATGTGCCGCGCAACGGCCGCCTCGCTCTCGCCCTGCTCCAGCAGTACGGCGGTGAACTGATCACCGTCGAAGATGCGGAAATTATTGCCGCCCAGGCCGAGCTCTCCGCCAGCACCGGACTGTTTACCGAACCGGCGGGGGCAGCGGCCTATGCTGGTTTTGTCCAGACCGCCGCAAGACTGGAGGCGGATGCCGTCATTGTCGTGCTGGCCACCGGCAGTGGCCTAAAAGACAGTGCCACGGCGCAACGGGGAGTAACTGTTCCGGATCGCCTGATCAGCTCTGTCGATGACCTTCACCCATAAAAGGATTGTGCCGTGATCGATCTCTCTCTGCAGCCTGAGACCCTGGAAAAAAATATTGCTTACTGCCGCGAAAAAGGGATCACCTTGCCGACCTTTGCAATGATGAAAGAGCCGGAGAAGGTCCCGGAGAAGATCCGTCGGCAGCTGGAAAAAATCGGCCTGTGGGATCTTCACCCGGCCAATCTTTACCGGATCACCTGGAACAATCAGCCGCAGGAGAGCGGTGGGCTGTTTGGCGAGGTCAATCACCTGATTCTGCCGCCGGAGTTGACCGGCTGCCCGGCGACCATCATCATGCTGGTCGGCCGCTGGTTCCCCACCGGTGCCCATAAGGTCGGGGCGACCTACGGCTGCCTGGTGCCGCGGCTGGTGACCGGCCAGTTCGACCCGCAGCGGACCAAGGCGGTCTGGCCCTCCACCGGTAACTACTGCCGGGGTGGCGCTTATATCTCGGCACTGCTCGCCTGCCGGGCCATCGCCATCCTTCCCGAAGAGATGTCGCGGGAGCGCTTTGAATGGCTCAACCGCATCGCCGGAGAGGTGATCGCCACCCCGGGCTGTGAATCCAACGTCAAGGAGATCTTCGATAAGTGCTGGGAACTGCGCCAGTCCGGGGAGGATCTGCGGATCTTTAACCAGTTCGACGAACTGGGCAATCCGCTGTGGCACTATGCCGTCACCGGCTACGCCGTGGAGCGGCTGCTTGAGCGTTACCTGGTTGGCGGAAAACGCTACGCCGGATTCGTCTCCTCCTCCGGATCGGGGGGAACCCTGGGGGCGGGCTACTACCTCAAACGGAAATTCCCCAGATCACAGCTGGTCGCTGCCGAGGCCCTGCAATGCCCGACCCTGCTTTACAACGGCTTTGGTGGACACCGCATCGAAGGTATCGGCGACAAGCATATTCCCTGGGTGCACAACTGCCGGGAGACCGATTTTGTCGTCGCCGTCGACGATGAAGTGCCGATGCGCGCTCTGCGGCTGTTCAACGAGCCGGAGGGACGGAAGGCACTGCTCGGCGCCGGGGTGCCGGCGGAGTTGATCGGCCGGCTCGATCTGCTTGGCATCTCGGGGATTGGCAACCTGGTGGCGGCAATCAAATACGCCAAATACAATGAGCTTACCGGCGATGACTATGTGGTGTCCATTGCCACCGATTCCATGCAGCTCTACAGTTCCCGACTGGGTGAGCTGGCAAAAGAGCGGGGAAGCTACCATGCTGCGGCGGCGCAGCGCGATCTGGAAATGCTCCAGGGGATTGCCGTCGATCACCTCAAAGAACTCACCTATTATCAGAAAAAGGCGATCCACAACCTGAAATACTACACCTGGATTGAGCAGCAGGGCCGGGCCGTCGAAGAACTCAACGCCCAGTGGTATGATCACGACCGCTACTGGTACGGCACCTTTGACCAGGTTGAGGCGATCGATGTCCTGATCAACGAATTCAATGCCCGGATTGGCCAGGTATAGGCGATACCGGGCCAGGAGACGGGCACTTCAAGGCCCACCAGGCTAAAGAAAAGTAAAAAACGGAGAAGGGAATGGCTATCACTGAGATTGACAGACAGATAGAGGAGTTGGCGGCACTCGATTGTTCGGCGATGTACCAGGGTGATTTTCTCCTTACCTGGGAGCGCAGCGACCAGGAGATCGCCGCGGTGTTCAAGGTGGCGGAGATCCTGCGGAACCTGCGCCGCCACAATATTTCCCCGCGGATGTTCGACAGCGGTCTGGCGGTCTCCCTGTTCCGGGACAACTCCACCCGGACCCGGTTCAGTTATTCCAGTGCCAGTAATCTCCTCGGGCTGACCGTCCAGGATCTCGATGAGGGCAAATCGCAGCTTGCCCATGGTGAGACGGTGCGGGAAACCGCCAATATGGTGTCGTTTATGGCGGAGGTCATCGGCATTCGTGATGACATGTACATCGGCAAGGGCAACAGCTACATGCGCGAAGTGGCCGCTTCGGTAGAGCAGGGCTTCCGTGCCGGTATTCTCGAACAGCGGCCGAGTCTGATCAATCTGCAGTGCGATATCGACCATCCCACCCAGTCGATGGCCGACGCCCTGCATCTGCTCGAGCATTTTGGCGGGCTGGATAAGCTGAAGGGGAAAAAGATTGCCATGTCCTGGGCCTATTCGCCCTCCTACGGCAAACCCCTCTCGGTGCCCCAGGGGGTGATCGGGTTGATGACCCGGTTCGGCATGGATGTGGTTCTCGCCCACCCGGAGGGCTACGGCGTCATGCCGGAGGTGGAGGAGGTCGCCCGGAAAAACGCCGCCGCATCGGGCGGCTCCTACCGCCGGACCGGCTCGATGGCCGAAGCCTTTGCCGATGCCGACATCGTCTACCCGAAGAGCTGGGCGCCCTTTCAGGCCATGGAGAAGCGGACCGCGCTCTATGCCGACAACGACCTCGAAGGAATCAAGCTCCTTGAAAAAGAGCTTTTGGCCCAGAATGCCGAATTCAAGGAGTGGGAGTGCAGTGAGGCGCTGATGAAGCTGACGCGAAAGCAGCAGGCGCTCTACCTCCATTGCCTGCCGGCCGATATCAGCGGGGTGAGCTGCCGGCAGGGGGAGGTGGCGGCGACGGTTTTTGACCGCTACCGGGATCCCCTCTATTTTCAGGCAAGCCACAAACCCTATGTGATCGCGGCGATGATCTTTCTCGCCAGGTTTGCCCGGCCGGTGGAGAGTCTCTCGCGCCTGCTGCAGCGGGCGACGGCACGCATCTGTTGCGGGACCTGATGGCGGAGCGGCCGATACGGCTGAGCAGCGCCGAATTTGACCGGGTCGTCGCCCAGGCCATTGACCGCATCCCCGAGGAACTTCGCGGTCATCTGGTTAATCTGGTGATTTCGGTGCAGCCTCGCCCGAGTGGAGAGCTGCTCGCTGAAATGGGTTTTGCCCCCGATGAGGAGCTGTTCGGGATCTTCACCGGGGTACCGCTTACCGAGCGCAGCGTTACCGATCCGCCCCTCTTTCCGGATACCATCCAGATCTTCCAGGAGCCGCTGGAGGCCTATTGTCTTGATCTTGAGGAACTGATCGAAGAGATCGAGATTACCGTGGTGCACGAAATTGCCCATTTCCTTGGCTTTGACGACGACCAGCTGGAGGCCCTGGGCTATGGTTGAAGGGGGTAAGGCCGGACTGATCACCTCGCTTTAGAGGTCAGAAAGGCCTGCAGTCGCCGGAGACCCTCACCAAAGGACTCCTCCGGGCAGAGCAGGCTGAGGACAATTGTCCGCTCATCGGCAAAATCGTAAAAAAAACCGGGGTGGACCACCAGGTTGTAGTGGTCGAGCAGTTCGAGGCAGCACTGCTCGTCGTCGAGCCCCGGTGGCAGCCGAATCACTGCGTACCAGCCCCCCTCCCGGGGATTCAATTCCAGGCCATCAACCCCCTGCAACACGGTCTCGTTGGCGGCAAGGCGCCGGCGGATCTCCCTTTGCACGGCTTCCCTGCCGGCAAGAAGTCCTTCTGCCTGCTGCTGAATCAGGCTCCCAACCGAAAGATAGCTGTCGGCGATGAACTCCAGCCGCTCCTTGGCGAGCTGTTGCAGTTGCTCCGGCCCTCCGACATGGATCCAGCTCAGTTTGGCCTGGGGCAGGGCAAGGACTTTGGAAAAACCGCTGAGGACGAAGGTGAGGGCTTCACCCGGTTGAGCCAGGGCTGTGCGTGGCCTTTCGGCCGTGGTTTTCGCCGGGTAGTCGAGAAAAACCTCGTCGATAATCAGGGCAAGTTCTTCTTTCGTGCAGAGCGCCTCCAGCTGAGCCAGTTCGCTCCTGGTCAGCAGCGAACCGGTCGGGTTATTGGGATTGACCACGATGATCGCCCGGCTGCGTGGCGAAAGCTGTTCCTGCAGAGCGGGAAAATCGATCCGCCAGAGGCCCTGGCGGTTTTGCTTGAGCGGGTAATGAACCGCCTCGACCTTTTCCAGGTCGGCGAGAAGATCAAAAAGTGGATAGCCGGGGGCTGGCACGAGGATCTGTTCTGCCGGGTCGGCGAGCAGTTTGAAGAGATAGCTGTAGGCTTCGCTGGTGCTCGCGGTAATAAACAGGTTGTCGGCGTCGATGTTTGCCTGGTGCTGGTGCCGGTAATAGTTGCCGATCGCCTTCCGGGCCGCGACCAGCCCCTGGGATGAAGGTCGGTACGGTTCCTGGTGAGCCTCGCCCGGCGGCTGGAGCATGGACCGGTCGGTAAAGGAGAAGCCGGCACAGGTTGGGTTGGAGAGGGTCAGGTCGATGATAGCCACTCCGGCGGCCTGTTTGGCGGTGAGGATCTCGGCGAACTGATTGCTTGCCAGGTTCTCCGGCAGACGAGTGGAAAACATGGCCCCGTCCCTTCACCCGACCCGTTTGTCCCGCACCGGGTGGTAGTGGACAAAGACCCGCCGCATGCAGTCGATCTCCTCGACCAGAACCTGCTCCACCTCGGTGGCGATCCGGTCCCCTTCGGCGACAGTGAGTCCCGGAGCGACGCCGATGGTGACGTTGGTCACCATGTAGGGACCGAAGCGGTGGCCGTGGACATCTTCGACCTCAAGGACCTCATCGATCCGTGCCAGTTTGGCGCGGATCTCTTCGGTGAGTTTTTTGCCTGGGGTGGTATTCATCAGGTCAGCTGCCGATTCACGGATTATCTCTATCCCGGTGAGGAGGATGATGATCGACACCAGTCCGCCGGCCAGGGGATCGACCCAGAGATGGCCGGCCCGGCCGAAGACGATGCCGGTGGTGGCCGCCATCGCCGAAAAGATGTCGTTGCGGTGGTCGGCGGCCAGGGCAAGCAGGACGTTGTTGGCGGTCTGCCGGCCGAGGCGCAGGGTCCACACCGACAGCCAGATTTTGATCAGCACGGTGAACAGGGCGATCCACAGCGCCAGCCGGGAGGCTCCGGTAAAGTCGCTGGTGCCGCTGAGCAGGGCGTAGACGTTGTCCACCGAAGCCCAGAAGATGGAGATCGCCGTGGTGATCACAAAGGCGCCGACCACCACTGCGGCGATCGATTCCAGGCGGTCGTGGCCGTAGGGGTGTTCCTTGTCGGCCGGCTTGCCGGAGAGGTGCATGAACACCTTGACGACGATGCCGTAGGCGACATCGGAGGTGGAGTTGATGCCGTCGGCAAGCAGGGCCGGGCTGTGGCCGATGATCCCTACCCCGGTTTTGAGTACCGCGAGAACCGCGTTGGCGGCCAAGCCGACATTGACGGCAAAGAGGCTTTTCTTGTGGCGCTGCGCGGCATTCACTGGCGGCTTTCCCGGGGGTCATCGGCCGAACTTTCCAGCTGCCACTTTTCCTGCAGATAGACAATCCCGGCGTGGTTGGTGAGGTCGAGCTGGATCGGGGTAATTGACACGTCACCGGCGGCAAAGGCGTGGACATCGGTGTCCTCGTGGGGGTCGGCCAACGGCGTGCCTCCGCCGATCCAGTAG